>JBDTSX010000287.1:0-6688 GCA_039930925.1 Acidobacteriota bacterium
GAGTGGCAGACGCTGCAGGTGGCGGCGAAATAGGCCTCGCCCGCGGCGGCGTCGGCGGCGGGACTGGTGAGCGGCGCCGGCGGAGTCGAAGGAGACAAGCCTGGACGCGCAGAGGTCGAGGCCAGGTCGTGGATGTACTCGACGACCGCGTCAACGTCTTCGTCGCCGATGACAATCGGCGGCATCCCCTTGTCGAGCCGCGCGCCGCGGACGATCGGCAGAATCAGCTCGCCGCGCCGATCGTCGATCACCACTTGCGAACGCCGCAGATTCGGACCACCTGAATCGCCACCGCGAAGATCCGTGCCGTGACAGCCGGCGCAACTCGCGGCGTAGACAATCTTGCCGCGGGCGATCTTCGCGCGATCACCTGCGGGTCGCGACGGTGAGGCTGGCCCGGCAGGGTTCGGCGGGGGCGTGGGTGCCTGCGCCCAGGCACGTACGCCCACGGTCGTGAGCGATACGAGGGCGGCGGCGGTGAACCAGTTCCTGGCCTGCATCGTCACCCCCCGGGCGCCTGTGCCGCATGTAGCAATCGGAACCACCATCGTCCGGCTGAAGCCGGACGCTACGGACCGCTGAAGCCGGACGCTACGGACGGCTACAGTCTCAGTCGGGAATCCGCACCGGCGCGCGGACTGACATGCCCGGTTGCTTCACCGAGATGCTGATCTTCCCGCTCCCCTTGGGCGGCTGCGCGTAGGCGACCAGATATTGATGCATGAGCGCTTCGGCGAGGGCCTGCAGGCCGGCGACGATGCCGGCGGTAGCCACGATCTCGTCGCGGTGGCCGCCGGACTGTTTGGGTCCGTCGCCGAGCACTTCGCTCAAGTTGAGGTTTTCACCGAGGAGCGCCGCCGGGCGGGTCACCGCCACCATCGAGCTGAGCGCGGAGCTCTCGACCGCGATGACGTGAAGAGCCGCGCCGCTCTTGCGCAGCTGATCCAGCACGTGGTGCGCAGGCAGGGTGCTGTGCTCTTCCCCGCCGACCGTCAGCACCACAATCACCGAACGCGGCGCCTTGCGCTTCTCCAGATCCCGCGCGGTCTCGTAGATCCCTTCGAGCAGCTGCCCGCCGTCCGCGGTGCCCGGCCGCGCTGTCAACCTGGCGATCGCATCGATCAAGGCGTCGGTATTGGCGGTGTAGTCGACAATCTTGAGGTGCTGGCCGGCGACCGTGCTGAGCGCGAACACGGCGCGTCCCTGGAGCCGCTCGATGAACCGGGCGACACCGAACCGGAAGATGCCGGTGCCGTTGTCGTCGACCACGATCGCGATGCGCATCGGCACCGTCGCGAGCTCCGCCGCGACGATCGGGCGCTCCTTGCCCCCTTCCTTGACGACGAAGTCGGCCGAGGTTAGGTTGGGGACGAACGCGCCGTTCTTGTCCGTGACGTTCACGTACACGGCCCGCGTGTTCGGCGGGAGCTCCTGGGCGCCAGGGCTCGCCGGATTCGCCAGGACGCCGGCCGTGGACAGCAATACCGCCAACGACAACCGAACTCGGCGGCTCATATTGATCTCCCCCTGAGTTTTCAGCGCATCCCCGATGACCCGGACAGATGACTGATCGCATCACCTCCGAGCTTCGGGGATTCCAGTTATCGCGTCTCTGTATCCGCTGCCGGCGGCCGGATCCTATCCGGCAGCCGATCGCTCGCCCTGTTCGTCCATCGCCAGCGGCGGGGGTTCCGCCGCGACGAGATATTCGAACTCACGCCGGAACTCCTCGGGGGTGAGGTGCGCGGTGTTCGCGAGCCGCGCCACTTCGTGCGGATCCTCGATGTCGTCCCGCCGCAGCCGGATCATGTAGCGGCGCGCGATCGCGTATCGCGTGGAGGTGATGTCGACGAGGCGGACCGCCGTGCGTCCGGTTGCGGCGTCGATCATCTCGGAGAACGGCACCGGCACGAAGTGGCCGCCCTGCATCGAGATCATCGCCGCGTTGCCGCCGGCGACCAGGTACTTGGCCGCACAATAGCCGAGATCGCGCGCGTATTCCATGTCGAACGGAATCGGGTCCGCGCACCGCAGCTCGTAGCCGATGTTCTTGGCCGCGATCGTCGTCTTGATGCCGAGCCCCTGCAGGCGTGCGGAAACCTGCGCCTTGAGGATCTCGCCGAGGTTGACCTCCGCGAGCCGCAGGTGCCCGTGCGCATCGTGCTCGACGTCCTTGAGCCCCTTGAAGTCCTCCGGATCCATGTCGAGGACGACCCCTTCGGCGATCACCGCCACGCCGTCGCGCCGGCCGTCGGCGAGGCGCTTGATGATGCTCGCGACCAGCGTGTCGACGATGGTGCGGAGACGAATCGGCGCCTTGAACTCCTCGGTGATGAGCGTCACCGTCGCGCCGGCCGCCTTGCCCATTCCCAGAGCGAGATGCCCGGCCTTCCGGCCCATCGCGATCACGAAGTACCACCGCGACGTCGTCTTGGCGTCCACCATCAGGTTCTTGAGGATGTCCACGCCGTAGTGCCGCGCCGACTGGTATCCGAACGTGTCCACGTGCGGCGGCAGATCCAGATCGTTGTCGATCGTCTTCGGCACGTGGACCACGCGGAGCCGCCCGGCGGCGTGCGCCTCGAGCTTCATCGCCGAAAACGCGGTGTCGTCGCCGCCAATCGTGACCAGCTGGGAGACGTCCAGCCGCAGCAGCGAGTTGACCGTGTTCTCGAGCAGTTGCGGATCCTTGGTCGGGTTCGCCCGTGCGATCCCGAGAAACGATCCGCCGCGGAAATGAATGCGGCTGACCGCCTCGATCGTCATCGGGACGACGTGCGTGATGTCTCCCTGCATCAGCCACTCGAATCCGTCTCGGACGCCGACCACGTCAAGCCCTTCGAGCTTGGCGCGGATGGTGGCCGCCGCAATCACGCTGTTGATGCCGGGCGCAGGTCCGCCCCCGACGAGAATCGCGAGTTTGTTATGTGTGTCCATGTAACCCGGTGGAAATTGCTGCCTTGCGGATGATCCTAACAGGAGAACCTGCGGAATGGTCTGAACTTCGCGACGGCGCGGGACGCGCGCTTCAGCGCGTCTCCCTGGGGGGCGGCCCCACTTCGATGCGGGATCGGAGGCGGCCGTCCGGTCGCCCCCGTCTGAATCAGCTCCGGTACGCTTCTCGTCCCACGCCCTGGACGGGAATCCCCTGCGCGCCGAGCACCTCATGCTGGAGCGCGTACATGCAGGCCGCGGCCTCGTCGATATGACGGACGAACTCGATCGATCCCTGGAGGATCGGCTTCACGCGCTCCCGGTCCTGCAGGCGGGCCGGCGGATATTCGTGCTCGACGATCAGGTGGGTGTTGGCGACATCGAGCTGGAGCAGCTCACGCGCCGCCAGCTGGTGATCCAGCCAGTCCACCGAGCGGTTCTGGAGGTACGCGAGCGGATCGTGGCGCGCCGTCCCGGGCAGCTCGTGCTCGGCCAGGGCGATCTGCTTCTTCCAGGCGTTCAGATGGTCGGCGGGGTTCTCGGACGGCTTTCCCCCCTTCCAATCGCCCCGCTCCATCGTCTGTCCGCCGTAACCCCACTCCGAGACGCCGCGGGAATTGACGACCTGCCCCTTCACGTGGAAGCCGTCCACCAGAAACGGGTAGCCGCTGTCCTTCAGGAACTGAAAGAGCGAGCGGGTGTCCTGCCCCATCAGGATCGCGTGCGACGGATCGTAGTAGATGCGGAACTGATCGCCGACGCCATGCCGGTCACAAATCTTGTGCAGGGCGATCCAGGCGCCCGGCGTATAGGCGATGTTGTTGTGCCAATTGTCGAGGGTCGTCCACCCGGGCATCGGGCACTGCTCGACCCGGTAGGTCAGGCCACGCTCCTTCGCCTTCTTGAGCAGCGGCACGAACTGCTCCTCGAAGTCGATCAGGTTCTGGTCCATGCTGTGCTTCTGGTTGCGGCCCACGAACCCGCAGACCGCCTTGACGCCGAGCATTTGCGCCGCGTCGAACGTGCGCAGCATGAAGTCGTGCTTCTTCTGCCGGACCGCCGGGTCGTCGTGCAGCAGGTTGTCGAAGTACCCGACATCCGAGATGCCGACGCCGGTCGCCTCCACGGCCGCGAGCACGCGCTTCGCGCGGTTCTTGTCGAACGGCGCGCGCAGATCGAGCGTGTTGGCGACCGGGTCCAGCATCGCTTCCGGTGGCACGTCGGTCTCGGTCGGGTGCAGCGCGGCGGAGAGCTGGATGTTACTGGCGCCAAGCTCCTTCGCGAACCCCAGCCAGTCCTCGATGGCGCGGTCCGGATCGGGATCGCGGACCTCGCGCGGCGTGAGCTCCTGCAGCGCCGCGGTGAGGATTCCGACCTTCATGAACTTCGGTGCGAACGGTTTGATTGTCATCGTGTGTATCCGTTGGCGTCCGCCTTCCAGCGGACCCGCTCGAAACAAGAGAATGGGTGACTTCAGCCTTCAGCCGGCCCCACCGAAGCCACTCAGTAATTAATCTTGGTCCAGACGCTGCCCTTGCGGGCGCTCTCCAGAATCCCTTCGACGACGCAGTTGGCGCGGTAGCCGTCTTCGAACGTGGCAAAGGCGGGCGGGTGCGCGGCGTCCGGCTTCTTGCCTTCGGCGATGAATCCGTAGATGTCGCGCATCACGTTGGCGAACGCATCGGCCCACGACTCCTGATGCCCGCCCGGCAGGTGCGCGTAACGCGCCGCCTCCGGATCCAGCAGGCCGGGATCCTTCTGAAGAATCTCGTTCGGCTGATCGCGATGGCCGAACCAGAGGTAGTTCTGATCCTCCTGGCGCCAGCGCAGCGAGTCCTTCGAGCCGCAGATCTCGAGCTCCAGATCGTTCTTGTGTCCTGCGCACACCTGACCGACCGAGAAGCTGCCCTTGGCGCCGTTGTCGAAACGCAGCAGAACCGAAGCGAGGTCTTCGACCTTGATGTCCACCTCCTCGTACTCCTGACTGGCGTCCGCGGCGGCAAACGCCTCGCGCGAGCCCTTCGGCTTCTTGCGCTTCGGGATCGAGGTGGTGATGTCACCGAGCACGTGCGTGATCCGCAGCCCGCTGACGTGCTGCGCGAGATCGCACCAGTGCGAGCCAATATCGCCGAGGGCGGAGGAGGCGCCGCCCTTGTCCGGCTCGAGGCGCCACGAATAATCCGTGTCCTTCAGCAGCCAGTCCTGCAGGTAGTAGCCAACCAGAAACCGGGGCGTGCCGATGTCCCCGCGCGCGATCGCAAGACGCGCCTGCTGGACGAGCGGGTTCCCGCGGTAATTGAACGTCACGGCATGGACGATGCCGGCCTGGTTGGCCTGGTCGAGCAGCTGCTTCGCCTGGGCGGCGGTCGTCGCCAGCGGCTTGTCCGAGACGACGTGCTTGCCTTTGGCAATCGCCGCCGCGTTGATCGGGAAATGGAGATAATTCGGCGTCGCGTTGTGGACGACCTGCACCTCGGGATCGTCGAGCAGCGCCTCGTAGCTTCCGTAGCCGCGCCGCGCGCCGAGCGCCTCCGCCTTCTTGTCGGCCGAGGCCTGGCTGCTGCCGGCGACGGCGATGACGTCGACGTAGCCGAGACGCCGCACGGCGTCGATGTGATGCGGCCCGACGAAGCCCGCACCGATGATTCCCATGCCTATCCGTTTCACTGAACTCCTCCGGGGAAGCGGCTGTCCGAGACGGCCGCGCCAGCATACACGCCACTGCGAACACAGACAAACGCGGGATCGGATCGTCGCCGCGGCGCGTGTCTACGCGGTCAGCGCTCGCAGAAACGTGAGCCCATCGATCGCCAGGGCGTCCTGCGTCTCGGCGAGCGGCCGCCAGATCGCGGCGGCCCGCGCAATCGACTTCACCTTCTGCGTGAACGACTCGATCACCATCGGCCCTTCGAAGCCGATCGCCCGGCAGGCCTCGGCCACCTCGGTCCAGGGCACGTGGCCGGTGCCCGGTGCGCCGCGGTCGTTCTCGCAGGTGTGGAGATGGCGCAGCCTGGTGCCGGCGGACCTGATCGCGTCGCCGAGCGCGCGCTCCTCGATGTTCATGTGAAACGTGTCGAGGAGCAGCCCGAACGCCGGATGATCGACCCGGTCGGCGACCTCGATCGCCTGGGAGGTCAGGTTGATGAAGCTGGTCTCGAAGCGGTTCAACGGCTCGAGGCAGAGCACCACCCCTTCCTCGCCGGCGGCCGCCGCCAGTTCGCGCAGCTGCGGCACCAGCCGATCCAGATCGCGCTGGCGCTCCTCCTCGGTCTGCTGCCAGGTACGCCCGACGGCGCTGTACATCGGCCCGACCAGGTTGGTGGCGCCAATCGTCCTGGTCGCCTTGATGCAGTGGTGCAGGTAGGCCAGGCCGTTGGCGCGCACGCTCTCGTCGTCGTGGATCAGATCACGATCGGGCCCCATCGCGGCGCAGACGCTGACCGCAAGCCCATTGGCGGTGGCGACCTCCGCGGCCCGCGCATAATCGAGATCGTGAATTCCCTCGATGCCGACCTCGATTAAATCGAACCCCATCCTTGCCACGTGGGGGGCCAAGCGCGAGAACTCCTCGAGATTCACCGGCGACGACCACACCCACGCGTTCACGCCTATCTGCGCCATGTGCCACTCCTCGGGAGGTTCTTGTGTCGTGTCCATCTGTATGTGGCGCGGACCTCTCAGGTCCGCCTCCAGCTCTACGGGGACACTCAATCGGGACAGTCAAGGGGGACACTCAACCTTGACTGTCCCGATT
>JBDTSX010000288.1:0-6640 GCA_039930925.1 Acidobacteriota bacterium
GCAACAGCATGCCGCCGAACCGCGGGTTCATCGCAATCGAGCCGATGGCCGGCATCACCGATTCGATGAACCTGGCGCAGAAGGGGCTCTACCAGGAGCTTCAGTCGATCCCGCCGGGCGGATTCTGGCAGGAAAGCTTCTGGCTGCGGCCGCGCGGATTCTAGGCTCCATCTTCGCGGCCGGGCTCTGGGCTCGGGTGCTGACAGGTTCAACGTCTCGCTTGGCGTTCACTTTCGGGTTCCGGCCCTCGGATCCCGGGTCCCGGATCCGGCCCGTCACTTCATCTTGCTCAACGCGGCCGCCACCTCACCCGGCGTGAGCTTGCTCCCCTGGACCCGCAGTCCCTTCACCACAAACCGCTCGCCGGCATTGTGGACGACGATCTCGCCGCGCGCCATGGCGGCGGCGACAGGCAGGTCGCCGGCCCGGCGCAGTCCGGGAATGTAGAGATGCTCGAGGAAGTCCGCATCGCTGGACGCGTCGAACGGACCGACGTCGAGCACGGCGGCCGGAACCGGCACGACCGCGGCGGCAAGCAATCCCGCCAGCGCCGCATCGCCGTCGGCCACCAGCGCAGCGCCTGGATTCGCCCGCGCGGCGGCAACGATGTCGGCGACGCGCTGGCCGGCCGCGGTCCGGTTATACGTTTCGAACTGGCTGACCTTCGCGGCTGCCGCGGCATCGAACGGCGTGAACGCAATAGGGACGACGCGAAATCCGGCGCGGGCGAGGGCGGGCTCGAGCGCGCCATCGGCGGCAGCCAGCAGCACGGTGCGATTGAACCTCGCGGCGGCTGGCGCCGTCTCGGCGGCGAAGCCCAGCGCGTGGCGCATCGATGCGGCAAAGCTCGCTGGAGTCCCAGCCGCGAGCTGACGCTTCGCACTCTCGATCCAGTGGTCCGTGAGCGCCGCCGGCGTGACCGCATTCGGCGGCAGCCCCCGCTGATAGAAGACCAGCAGATTCTGCAGTGGATCCACGGTGAACGAGCGCTCGGTGACACGAACATCCGCGGCGGCGTTCTTCAGCCAGCGCGCCATCCATGCGTACATCGCCTCGCGGCTGTCCTTGTTGTAGTTGTGCTCCGCGGTGAAGCGCACGGCCTGGACGCGATCCACCGCATCGAACAGCTCGTAGGCGCGCCGCACCGCGGGGTACTCGACCTCGAGCGTCTCGGCCGTCCAGTCACCGGTCGCCGACACCATCAGGAGCGGCCGTGGGGCGATCGCCGCCGCGATCTCCACGTTGTTCAGCTCGAGGCGCAGCCCGGGCTCGTTCTCGCAGAGGCAGCCGCCCTGCATGTGGAGCGAGATCATGTTCACCGGCGCCGCCACCGCCACGCGGGGATCGACCGCGGCCAGCAGGAAGGTCTGCGTGCCGCCCCCCGATTCGCCGGTGACGCCGATCGCATCGCGGCGCACCTCGGGCAGCGCCTCGAGAAAATCCAGCGCGCGAATGCTGTTCCACAGTTGCAGTCCGGCCAGGGTCAGTCCCCAGAGGCGCTCACGGCGGCCGTCGAAGGTGTGCGGGAGCTGCTGGCTGTCGTTGTAGCCGACCATGTCGTAGGTGAAGGTGACGAACCCCTGACGCGCCAGCCCGATGGCGCGTCCCGGACCGGAATTGATAACGGTGTTCTCCAGGCGTCCGTAGGTCCAGTGGCCGTGCGGTGACAGGATCGCGGGGAACGGCCCCGGTCCGATCGGCCGGTAGAGATTTCCGGTGACGAAGAATCCCGGCAGACTTTCGAAATACACCTTCGACACGGTGTAGTCGGGATGGGTGATCTCGCCGGAGATCGACGGCCGAAGCGGCGTCTTGTCCGGCATCGGCATCAGCCCGGCCGAGGCCAGCACGTGCTCGCGCACGTACGCGGCGCGCTGGTTCCAAGCGTCCAGCGTGGTGAACCGCGGCGCGGCAAACCGATCGTTGAGCGTGCGGTACGGCGCCTGCCACGCGGACAGAGCCCCGCCACCCAGCAACACACCCGCCGTCACCACCGCCACAAGCACGTTTCGCATGACGCCTCCTGAATCGGTACTCGCCTCGTCCGGCTGAAGCCAGACGCCACCGACGTGCCGCCCCCCAGGACCGTGATCCCGGCAGTGTCCGGCTCGGGCCGGCCCCGTGATGCCCGGTAGTGTCCGGCTCGGGCCGGACCCGTGACCCCAGAGCATCCGGCTTCAGCCGGACTGGCCCCTTACAACCTCGGGATCGACAGGCCGCCATCCAGGTGGATGACCGTGCCGGTGGCGTACGGCACGTCGCCGCGGACCAGCGCTGCCACGGCCCTCCCCACATCGTCCGGCTGCCCCCATCGTCCTTCAGGCACCAGCCCCTCGGCGATGCGCCGATCGTAGGTCTCGCGCACACCGGCAGTCATGTCGGTGGCAATGATCCCGGGGCGGACCTCGTAGACCGGGATCCCGGCGGCCGCAAGCCGCGCCGCGAAGAGCCGCGCGGTCATCGCGAGACCGGCCTTGCTGACACAGTACTCTCCCCGGTTGACGGAGGCCATCTCCGCCGACACCGAGGTGACGAACACGATCGACGCGCGGAACGTCGCATCCGCGCGGCCGTGCTCCAGCATGTCGCGCGCGAGCGCCTGGGTCAGAAAGTACGGGCTCTGCAGGTTCGTTCGCAGCACCTGCTCGAAGCTCGCCTCGCTCGCATCGAGGAGATCGGCCCGCACGCGCGGGCCGATGCCCGCATTGTTCACGAGGACGTTCAATGCGCCGTGCCGGGCGCGTACTTCCTCGACGAGCGCCTGCCTGGCCGCCGCCTCGGACATGTCCGCGGTGATGTAGGCGGCGGCGCCGCCCAGCTCCTGCAATTCTGCGATCACCGGCGCGATCTCCGCGGCGGGGCGCAGGCCGCTCAACAGCAGGTCCCATCCCTCGCGCGCGAGCGCCCGCGCGATACCGAGACCGATGCCGCGAGTCCCTCCGGTGATGAGCGCCGTGCGCCGCGCTGCACGTTCACTCACGGGAGGCAGGCCCGAAGAAGGCGAGGTACGGAAGATCCAGTGCCACCCGCTTCACATACAGGGCGAGCTCCCGCGCGTGATAGTCCCCCCACTGGCTGGACTCGCCCCGCGGAATCCGTGAGCCGGGAGGCACCTGGTCCCAGCCGTTCGGCCAGTGATAGACCGAATGAAGCAACAAGCCCTGATGATTCGCATCGCCGCTCAAATAGGGTCCCGCCGGATCGAACAGCGTATCCGCGACTCGGAGGCCCGCCTGCCAGTAGCGTGAACCGTCCTCACCTCTTCGATCGAGCACCCGGCCCAGACGGAGCAGCCCCTGCGCACCGATCGCGGCGGCGGAACTGTCCACCGGTTCGTGGTCGTTGAAGGGATCGGCGGGACGGCTTCCCCAGTCTCCGAGCACGGACAAGCCGGGCGCGCCGGTATCCCAGTAGGGTACGCCATCGGCGCACGCCGCGGCATCGAGATAGAAATCACAGGTCGCGCGCGCGGCCTCCAGCATCACGTCCTCCGCGCCCGCTCCTCCCGCGTCTTCGAGGGCGTCCGCTGGAAGAGTCGCGAGAAACTCGATCTCTTCAGCGAAACCCAGCATCGCCCAGGCGAGCCCGCGCGTCCAGGTGCTGAACGGCGAGTAGCCCTGCTGCGTGCTCGGGCCGCGATAGGTGCCGTTGGCGACGTTGAACAGGCTTTCGTGCGCGACCCGGCCGCGGACGTCGGCACGGTCGCGGCCACGCCCGTCGTAGACGCTGTACTGCGCGGTGGCGCGGGCGTGCTGCACCAGCCGCTCGATCAGGCTCGCGGCGGCGTCCTGTTCCTCGAGCAGCGGCTGCCCGAGCAGGAAGCCGAGCGCGAGCGATCGCAGCGAGCGGATGGTATCGACGAACAGCGAGTGCGCTCCGTTGAACGAGTAGATGAAGCCGCCGTCCGGCAGGCGTGTCCAGCGCCGCGCCTGGACCGCGCCGCTGACCTTCAGCGCCAGCTCGTAGAACCGCGTCTCCCAGCCGCCGGCGTCGATGCGCCCTTCGCGCGCGAGCCGCCACAGATTTCCGTAGGTGCTGACGTTGTTGAAGCCGTGATCGTGCACCCCCATGTGCGTGAGGTGCGGCGCCATTCGCGTCAGCGTCCGTTCGCGCCCGAGCTCCAGGAACTCGCGCGCGCCGGTCGCGTCGAACTGGAGCAGCGCCGAGCCGTATTGAAACCCCTCGGTCCATTCGGTCCACCCGCGCGCGGTGTACTGCCCGTTCACGGTAAACACCGGGGCGCCGTGTGACGGCAGCCACGATCGCTCGATCGACTGAATCTTGCCGGCGGAGAGGTCGAACAGGTGATCGATGTTGTCGAGGAGTGCGTGCGGGGTCCGCGGGCGGTCGATTTGAAGCATCGTGCGAGGGGCCTCGTCACACGGGCCGGCTGAAGCCGGACCCACAGGAATCGGATTGACGAACCGCGGGTGATGATCGGGTTGAACGCGCCTCGACGCGAAGTTCGGCCGTGTCGCGGCCGATCCGATATGTGGGCGTGGCTTTACCGGTCGCGCAGGAGTCTATACCATACGCCTCACCTGCCCCAACCCGATCGGCAGCTCTCACCTGCGACCCGCAGGAGAAATGTGGTTCTGACCATGATGACCTCTCGAGATCTCGTCGTCGCGCTCCTTTCGATTGCCGGAACGGTCGGCGTGGCCGCGGCTGCCCGTCCCCAGGCCACGGTGCTACCCTCGTCGGTCTTCGACTGGAACACCGTGCCGGAAAAAAAGACCGCGGTCGGGTCCACGCGGCAATTCCTGCGCGCACCCACCGCCACGCTCGACGAACTGGAACTGCACGTCACGACGCTCAACCCCGGGCAGACCTCACACGCGCCGCACCAGCACGTGAACGAAGAGCTGATCGTGATCCGCGAGGGCACCGTGGAAGCCCTGGTGAACGGCGAATGGAAGCGGGTCGGCCCGGGCTCGGTGATCTTCCAGGCCTCGAACAAACTGCACGGCCTTCGGAACGTGGGCACCGGCCCGGCCACCTATCACGTGATCAACTGGAGCTCGCCAGGGATGCTCAAGAAGACGCAGTAGATCGGGATCGCTGAGCGACACACATGCAGACGACTCTCCCATCCGGGCGCGAGATCTCTTCGGACGGCAACGCCGGCGCCGCCTCGCCGCGCTACAAGTGGTGGGTCGTCCTGATGCTCTGGGCGATCTGCTTCTGCAACTACGCGGACCGGCAGGCGATCTTTTCGGTGTTCCCCCTCCTCGAGCGCGAGATGCACCTGTCGCCGGTGCAGCTCGGGCTGCTCGGGTCAGCCTTCGCCTGGGTCTACGGCCTGGGCGCGCCGCTCGCCGGCATGATCGTCGACCGCGTCCGGCGGAAAACCGCGATCCTCGGCGGCCTGCACGTCTGGAGCATGGTCTGCATCGCGACGGTGTTTTCGCGCACCTTCCGCCACCTGTTCCTGTTCCGCGCCGCGGAGGGGCTCGGCGAGACCTTCTACTACCCGGCGTCGATGTCCTTGATCGCGGACTACCACGGCCGCGACACGCGATCGCGCGCGATGGGCCTGCACCAGACCAGCGTCTACGTCGGAACCATCGGCGGCGGCTTTTTTGCCGGTCTGATCGGCCAGTACTACGGCTGGCGGCTGTCGTTCGTGGTGTTCGGCAGCCTCGGCATCCTGCTCGGCTTCGTGCTCAGCCGCTACCTGGTCGAGCCCGTGCGCGGTGCGGCCGACCTGGCCGACCAACCCGGCGCCGCCGTGGTCGTGACGCCGCAGTTGTCCTTCCCCGCCTTCCTGGCTCTTGCCTTCCGCACGCCGACGCTGCTCTGCCTGATGGGCGCGTTCATGTGCGCGAATTTTGTCGCGGTGGTACTGCTGTCGTGGATGCCCAAGTTTCTGTTCGACAAGTTCCACATGGGCCTGGCGATGGCCGGGCTCACCGCCACGATTTTCGTGCAGCTTGCGAGCATGGCGGCCGCGCCGCTTGGCGGGTGGCTGGCCGATGCCTGGCGCAAGCGCTCGCCGCGCGGGCGGCTGGCGGTGCAGATGATCGGCGTCTTCGGCGGCGCGCCGTTCGTCGCGTTGTGCGGCCTGACACCGTCGGTCGGCGTCCTGATCGCGGCGCTGACTGTCTGGGGCTTCTTCAAAGGCCTGTACGACGCCAACATCTTTGCGTCGGTGTTCGACGTCGTGCCCCCGGAGGCGCGCGGGACGGCGGCCGGCTTCATGAACGCGGTGGGGTGGCTCGCCGGTGGCGGGAGCGCTCCGCTCGTCATCGGCATCGTCGCGCAACGCCAGAGCCTGGGCGTGGCGATTGCCCTGGCCTCCACGGTCTATGTCGCCGCCGGCCTGCTGTTGCTGACGGCGATCGTCTTTTTTGTTTCCCGTGATGCGCGAAGACTCGCGGCACGCTGATCGGCGGCCGCTGGGCTCGTGGACTGCGTCGTGCAACCGCGGCTCCGTGGAAGGACACCAGGCCGACACGCGCGCGGCACAGGAATCAGGCGGGAATCATCACCGTCTCGGTCAGGCCGGTCCCCTCGAGCCAGGCGGGAAACCACTGCTGGAAGTCGCGCAGCTGCGCCACGCGCGCCGGCGTCAGCGGGAGCGGCCAGGGCCCGGTCGCCAGCCCTCGCGCCGCCAGACCGGCCCGGATTCCCCATGGTG
>JBDTSX010000289.1:0-6623 GCA_039930925.1 Acidobacteriota bacterium
GCCTCGAACGGCGGCGATTCCCACAGCTCGATCGGATCCACCGGCTGCACATCGTAGTGGCCGTAGAACAGGATGGTCGGCGCGCCGGCGGCGCCGAGCCAGTCGCCGTAGACCACGGGGAATCCGGGCGTCTCGACCAGCTTGACGTTCTGCAGCCCGATCCGGCGCATCTCGTCGGCGCTCCATTCGGCGGCGCGGGTCACGTCGGGCGCATGCTCCGGCAGCGCGCTGATGCTGGGGATGGCGAGATAGGCCTTCAGCTCGTCGACGTAGCGGTCGCGGCTGGTGTTGATGAAATCGATGACGTTGTTCATGGCGGGGAGATTGTACTTCGGGAGATCGTCCGGCTGAAGCCGGACGCTACCGATCAGGGGTGTACCGATCAGGGGGCCAGCGCCATCAGCCACTGCGGCACGTGCATCCAGGCGTTGGTCATGCTCACCGGAACGCGCAGGACCTGCACGGCGACGATGACCGCGCCCCAGATCCAGTAGGTGCGATGGACCCGGCCGGTGGTGCGATGGTCGTGGATCATCGCCCACACGATCAGGAGATCGACGACCAGCCCTGGCATGACGCTCACGAACACGGGCGGCGGGCTCAGGACGACCCCCGGTGCGTGCGCCGGCGCGAGAAAGAGCACGAACCACCGCCCTGCCGCTGCTTGCAGGAGCGCGGCGGTGGCGGCGATCAGCACTCGCTTGTGGACTTCGGGGCGCCGCACGTTGAGAAGCGCGGTCACGAACATCGCGGCGAAGAGCAGCGCCGCGGTGATCGGGACGATCGCGAACCGGCGGCCGGCCTCACCGAATCCGGCCGCGTCGGCGATCTTGATACTGGAGATCGCCATCGCGAGGCCCACGAAGCACATCCCGGTCGCCACCGCCACGCCGAGTACGCCCATCTCCCGATGCCGCACCAGCCGGCCCGACGCCGCGAGCGACGACTGCTTCAGGAACAACAGCAGCCAGCCGTAGAAGAGCAGCGCGTGGACGTGAGCCAGCGGCGGAACCGACAGCGTTCCACGCAGCAACGGAACCCAGTAGGTGGGAGAGAACCCGACCACTCCGACGACCAGGAAGACGGCCGCCATCCGGACGTAGAACCGCTCGCCCGCGAGCGTCGCGGCGTGCGGTCTGGCGAAGGTCGTGGCAGTGCTCATCTCAGGTCACCTCGCGGTCAATTTTTCCTCGGGATTTCGACCGGCAATTCGTCGCGGTCGCCCCATTCCTTCCACGATCCGACGTACATGCGGATGCGAGGATACCCCAGCAGGCGCAGAGCCAGGTATGAGTGCGCGGCGCGGTAGCCGCCCTGGCAGTAGGTGATCACCTCGCGATCGGGCGTCACGCCGGCGTCCTGATACATCTGCCGGAGCTCCGCCGCCGGCTTGAAGGTGCCGTCGGGCGTCAGGTTGCGCAGCCACTCGATATGGACCGCCCCCGGCACCGCGCCACCGCGGCGCGCGCGGACGGCCGCGCCGGTGTACTCGCCGTCGGTGCGGGTGTCGAGGATCACGGCATCGGCGCTGCCGAGCGCGCCCCGCACCTGTTTCCAGGTCGCGATGGTGTGTTCCTGGCGCGCGCCGGTCCACTCGCTGACCGGAGGCGCCGCCGCCTCGCGCGTGACCGGCAGCCCGGCGGCAATCCACGCATTGAAGCCGCCGTCCAGGATCCTGACCGACGGGTGCCCGAAGTATTCGAGGAACCAGAACGCCCGCGCCGCGCGGACACCCGACTGCTCGTCATAGACGACGATCGGTGTGGACCCGTCCACCCCGTGCAGCGCGAGCACGTGCTCGATCATCCACATGAACGCCTTCAGCGGCGCCGGGTCGGTGTCGATCAGGCTGACACCCCAGAGGTCCAGATGCACTGCCCCCACGATGTGCCCGGCGACGTAGGCGTCAGCCGGCCGCATGTCCAGCAGCAGCGGCCGCGGCGACCCGTCGAGCGTCCCGGCCAATTCGTCCGGCGTGGCCAGGAGATTGGAATTGGCGTACCCTTCCATGGGGACAGAGTATGGGCCAAAAAGGTTTTAGGTTTTAGAGTTTTACGGTTTTAGGTTTGCGGCTTCGGCATCCGGGCTGATCCGGACGCGGGTCGAATGGAACTCGCAGCGCAGGGGAACCGAACCCGAACTTGAACCCGAACTTGAACCCGAACTTGAACCCGAACCCGACCTTAAAACCCGACCTAAAACCCTTCCCCTTTGACATCCATCTCTTTGTAATCCAAAGTAGAGACTGGAATTCATGGACTACTCCCGGGCACTCGATCAGATCGCCGACATTCACCAACAGATCGCCAAAGGGGAGATCTACCGCGGCTACCGGTCGCTGCCGGTGGCGGCGTCGGGGCTGATGGGGTACGCGGCGAGCTGGATGCAGGCGCCCAATCTGGGTGTCAGCGACCCGACCGGGTTCGTCGTCTACTGGAGTACCCTCGCGACCTGCGCGGCGTTCGTCGGAGCCAGCGAAATCGTCTACAACTACGTCGTCCACGACGATCGCGCCTCGAGGCGGCGCACGCGGCAAGTGGTCGGGCAATTCCTGCCGAGCCTGCTGGCCGGCGCGATCATCACCGCGAGCCTCGTGCACCTCGGCGCCGGACTGATTCCGCTGCTGCCCGGGCTGTGGGCGATCTGCTTCGGCATCGGCACGTTCGCGTCGCGCCCGTACCTGCCGCGCGCCGCCGGCTGGGTGGCGCTGTTCTATTACGCCGTCGGGATTGCGCTGCTGTGGAGCGCACACGGCGCGCAGCCGCTGCACGCGTGGTGGGTCGGCGGTACCTTCGGAACGGGACAGCTGTTGGCGGCGGCGGTGCTCTATTGGAACCTGGAACGGCCCGGAGCGCAGAGCGCATGAGTGGGGCTAGTGGTTGTATCTGGATCACTTGTTCTTCCGCCTGAAGGCGGAAGCCACAGGGAGAATCGCGTGGTTTCCGCCTTCAGGCGGAAGAAGACATCTGAACCTGTATGCCGAACAAGAAGACACCCGACGCCGAGAATGGCCGCTTCGCGTATGACGGGCTCGAGCGCGCGCTGCACGAGAAGGCCCGGCTCGGCATCATGACCTCGCTCGTCACCCGTCCTGAAGGACTCCGCTTCTCGGACCTCAAGCGGCTGTGCGCGCTGACCGACGGGAATCTGAGCCGGCACCTCGACGTCCTGCGCGAGGCCGGGCTGGTCGAGGTGTACAAGGGATTCGAGAACCGGCGGCCCCAGACCCTGTGCCGCCTGAGCCCAGAAGGCCGGGAGCGCTTCCTCGCCTATCTCGAGCAGCTCGAACAGGTCATACGAGACGCCATGCCGAAGGCATCGAAGCGGGCGGAACGCCTGCCGGACCTGCCGAAGGGATGGCAGCCCGCCTGACGCGCTGCTCTTCCTCGAGCTTGATCAGGTGCGCCAGGACGCCGTCCGCGGCGGCCTTCGCGATCGCATCCGGCAGCCTGCCATAGACGTGCGCGGCGATCGTTTGAGGCGTCTCGAAGCCGTCCCGCAAGGCGCCCAGGATCTGCGCCTCTCGTTCCTCCCGGTGACGCAGGTATCGATCGACGATCGACGCGGGGTCGTCGATGATCTCGCCGTGACCAGGCAGAAGACGCCGCGGCGCGAGCGCGCGCACCAGCCGCAGCGAGGCGAGGTACTCCCGCAGGTTGCCGCCGCCGCTCGCCGGGATCACGATCGTCCCTCCCGTCCGCACCAGGTCACCGCAATACAAATCGCCGGCCGCCTCGTCCAGGAAGCACAGATGGTCCGGCGCGTGCCCAGGCGTGTGAACGGGACGCAGGTGTGTATCGCCTGCCGGTATCGCTTCGTCAGCCCTCGCCATCAGATCGGCGAACCGAATCACCCGCGCCGACGGCCAGCGTGCCGCGATCGCTGGAAGCCCGCCGACATGATCCGGATGTCCATGGGTGACGAGGACCGCCGCCAGCGGAACGCCGCCAAGCGCCCCAGCCACATCGTCCAGGTGCGCACGGTTTCCGACACCGGCATCGACGAGAATGGGCACGGCGCCGAGCAGGAGGTAAGTGTTATTGCCGGTCGCGCCGGTCCAGCGGGAAGGGTTATGGGCGGGGAGGAGGAGGGGCAAGGAGGGCAGTTTTAGAGTTTTAGAGTTTTAGGATTTTAGGTCGCGTTTTAGGTTCGGGTTCGGGTTCGGGTTCAGTTCGGGTTCAGGTTCGGTTCGGGTTCGGGTTCGGGTTCGGGTTCGGGTTCGGGTCGGTTCGCCGTCGGACTGAACATCTCAGTATCCCATCCTGATCCTGGCCTCCGCAAAGGCGCTGTCGGCGGAGGCGGGCGATCACGTCGTATTGACAGGCGTGAAGAGCGCCGCGACAGGGCGCGTTACAATCCCTGGCGTGTCTGCCGAAGAATTCACTCCTGACGAACGCGCCCGCCTGGCCGCATATTTCAGCAACCTCGATGGCCACGTTTTCGCGCTGACCAATCTTCCCGAAACGGTCAAAGGGGCGCTCTTCGCGCGATACTCACGGTCCGCGAAATCGCTGCGCCGGTTGTTCCTCGACGAGTTCGCCGACAAGGTCGGACAGTCCGGCGACGCCGCGGCAGCGCCGGTCGCGGCCGGCACCGGGATCGAGCGCGCCGAAAAGCTCTACGCGAAAGTATTCAGCGACTACGGCGACGATTCGGTCGCGCAGCTCGGCGGCGTGCACCTCGCCTGCGAATACGCCTCGAACATCCTGACCAAGGTGCTCGAGTGGGGCCGCCTGATGGCCTACCTCGAGCAGTCCACCCGCTACGTGCCCTACACCGACAAGCTGCACGGCCGGTGGCGTTATCACGTGCCGGCGGAGCTCGGCAGCGGCGCGCTGCGCGACCGGTATGCGGCGACGATGGATGCGGCGTTCGAGACCTACGCGAAATGGATTCCGGCGATGCAGGCGCACTTCGAGCGGCGGTATCCGAAGAGCCCGGCCGATTCAGACGGCGTGCACCGCGCGGCGATTCGCGCCAAGGCGCTCGACACGCTTCGCGGGATGCTGCCGGCGGCGACGCAGTCGAACGTCGGCATCTACGGCACCGGCCAGGCCTACGAGTCGCTGCTGCTGCGAATGCGCGCCAGCCCGCTCGAAGAAGTGCGCGCCTGCGCCGGCGAGATGCTGGTCGAGCTCCGCAAGGTGATCCCGGCGTTCCTCACCCGCGTCGATCAGCCGGATCGCGGAGGGCGCTGGAGTGAATATCTCGCGGCGTCGCGGCAGGGCATCGTCGAGACCGCGTCACCGCTGTCGGAGATCGATCCCGAACCGCGCGACGAGGTGACGCTGACCGACTTCGATCCGGACGGCGAAATCAAGATCGTCGCGGCCGCGCTCTACGCCGTCTCCGGGCTGCCGGACGATCAACTGCTCGCGATCGCCCGTCGGATGACGCCCGACGACCGCACCGCCGCGCTTCGCGCCTACGTCGGCCCACGCACCAATCGCCGCCATCGTCCGGGGCGCGCCTTCGAGCGGACGTCCTATCGCTTCGACATCCTGACCGACTACGGTGCGTTCCGCGATCTGCAGCGGCACCGGCTGCTGACGCTCGAATGGCAGCCGCTCACCACGCGGCACGGCTACACCGAGCCCGAGGCGATCGCCGAGGCCGGCGCGGCCGACGACTGGACGCGGGTGATGGACCATTCCGCCGCTCTGCACGAGGCGATGGTGTCAGCCGGCCTTGCGCCGGTTGCGCCGTACGCGGTCGTGATGGCCTACCGCGTGCGCTTCTACATGGAGATGAACGCGCGGGAGGCAATGCACCTGATCGAGCTGCGGACGGCGCCACAAGGGCATCCCGCATATCGCCGCGTCTGCCAGCAGATGCACACGCTGATCGCCGAACGCACCGGCCACCGCGCGGTCGCGGCGGCGATGCAGTTCGTGGATCACTCGGAAGTGGAACTGGAGCGGCTGAACGCCGAACGGGCGCTCGAGCGCAAGAGAGGGGCGTAACGATCCGGGGTCCGGGGCTCGGGGTCCGGGGCTCGGGGTCCGCGGTCCGAGGCTGAATACGGGCTGCTTGTCCTTTTCCAGGAGGACAGGAGGCTGTTATCTCCTTATCTCCTGTTGTAAGACAGCCGCTGGAGCCGATAGCTAAGTCCCGACGGATCCCGGATCCCGGGCCCCGGATCCCGGGCCCCGGATCCCGGACCCCTGATCCCGACTCTATTCAGCCTTGACGTTGCTGCTGCTCCAGTAACGGCCGAACTCGTCCAGGAACGTCAGCGACTGGAGCCCCTTCATCCGATCCAGAAACAGGACGCCGTCGAGATGGTCGGTTTCGTGTTGAATCACCCGCGCGGTGAATCCCGTGGCCTGCATCTCGATTTTCTTGCCGGTGCGATCGTAGCCGCGCACGGTAATCTGCCGCGCCCGCGGCACGCGCCCCCTGATGTCGGGAATGCTGAGGCAGCCTTCCCAGTCCTCGACGGTCTCGCGCGTGATTGGTTCGATCTCGGGGTTGATGAGCGCCATCATCGGCACGTCTTCGCCGTCGTCCTCGGCGTCGCCCTCGTCTTCTTCCTCTTCCTCCTCGTCCTCATCGCGCCGCGGCGGAAATCCCGCGACGAACAACCGGAGGCTCGCATGGACCTGGGGCGCGGCGAGGCCGAC
>JBDTSX010000290.1:0-6611 GCA_039930925.1 Acidobacteriota bacterium
AGGCCCCGTAGTCGATCCCGCCCTGCACGACCTCCGTCTGGCCGGTGCTCCGATCGATGAAATCCTCGAGCACGCCGGTCAGACGCCGCTGCACGTAGGTCACCTTGGCGTAGCCGCGCTTGCCGATCTCGCCCCCGGCGGACACGGTGAGCTCCTTGTTGATCGGCGAGTGGAGCCCGTCCGCGAACTGCACGTTGGCGGTCGGGAAGTTGCCGAAGATCGGCTCACCGAGGTTCGAGAGATCAAAGGCCGGAGCAAAGTCGAGCCCCTGCCCCGCAGGCCCGTTGTACGGATAGATGACCAGGCTCGGGTTGGCGACGTCGGTGTTGTTGACAAACTGCGCCTCGCTGTATTTGCCCGAGTAGTGCGCGTAGCTTCCCTGGATCACCCACTTGCCGTCGCCGAACAGATCGTACGTGGCGGCGAGCCGCGGCACCCAGGTGTCCGTGTCAGCGCCGACGATCCCGCCGGTGGCTTCCGTGCGGACGCGCTCGTAACGGGCGCCGAGGTCCAGCGTCAGGTGCTTGGTGGCGGCCCAGCGATCGTGCGCGTAGAACGAGTTCGTCCGGATGTCGATCTTCGCGCCGCGAGTGGCGATCCAGTTGTAGACGAGTGTCGTGTTGGGATCGAACACCGGGACCACGCGGCCGTTCGAACCGAACACCGGCGCGCCGCTGTCGTTGGTCAGATATGGCGTCCAGTACACGTAGCCGGTCGAGGTCTGGGAGTTGCCCCCCTGGTCGCTCGAGTTGAAGCGCTCGAAGCCGGCCTTGACGTCGTGGCTGCCGGCTCCCTTGCTGGTGATGAAGTACGACAGGCTGCCGGCCAGCTGCTCGTTGTTGCGGTCCTCGGGATCGGTGGCGTCGAAGTACGGCGCATTGAACAGGCGGCTGCCCGGAATGCCCGCACCGCGCGACCGCATCGGTGAATCGTGCAGATCGGTGCTCGACCCGCCGGCGTTCCTGAAGCCGAAGTACTTGCGTGAGTACTGCGCGGTGGCGAAGAGCCGTGGCGACAGCACCCCACTCCAGTTGAAGACGCCGATCTTCGACGGCGTCTCGCGGGTCACGAGCACGCTCGGATCGATCGCCTGCGACGAGATGCCGCGGTTGCCGGCCTGCGAGGTCTCGTTGTTCAGGAAGCTCCCCTGGAAGGTGTGGTTCTTCGCGACCGTCCAGGTCACCTTGCCGTCGACACGCTTGTCGTCGTTCCGCTGCGAGCCGGGAATGCGCGTCTCGACGAGGCTGAATGGCACGTCGATCTTCTCGCTTCGGCCGGAGAGGAAGAACCAGAGCTTGTCGTGAATAATCGGGCCGCCCAGCGTCGCTTCGTGCGTGCCCTGGAGGCTGTCGCGGCGCGGCGTAGTCTCGAACGGCGTCTCGTCCGTCCAGGAAGGGTTCGACAGGTTCGCCCGGTAGCTGCCGGAAAACTGATTGCCGCCGCGCTTGGTGACGATGTTGACGACACCGCCAGAGAAGCGCCCGTATTCAGCCGAGATGCCGGCGGTGAGCACCTGCGTCTCGTCGATCGCATCCTCGATGAACAGGTTGGTGGGATTGGCGAAGATGTTGTCGTTGATGTCCACTCCGTCGACCAGGAACACGTTGTCGAAGGCGAACCCGCCGGCAATCTGCAGCTGCCCGGTGTTCGGGGTGTTGTCGGTCAGGTTCGGCGCCAGCTCCGCCACGTACTGCGGCGTGCGCCCCACCGGCAGCGCGTCAATCTCCGCCTTCCGGTAGTTCTGGCCGACGACGGTGTTGGTGATGATCGGCGACGCCTCCGCGGCGACCTGCACGCTCTCGTTCACTCCCGCCACGGTCATCATCGAATCGAGCGTGGTGGTACGACCCAATGCGACGACGATCGTTTCCCTGCGGGTGGCCATCCCGCTCATTTCAACCGTCGCCGTGTAGTTGCCCGGCGGCAGTCCCCGGATGACGAAGTTGCCGTTGGTGTCGGTGACCGCGGTCCGCGTGCCCTGCAGCGCGGGAGACACAACCGACACCGTCGCCCCGGGCAGCGACAGGCCGTCAGACGACGAGATGGTGCCGGTGACGACGCCGGTCTGCAGGCCCTGTGCGGCGGTAGGCCGGACCGTGGCGACCGCCGCGACCACGGTCGTGAGTAGCAGCAGCCCCAAGCGGAGCCAATGGAGACGCTTCATGTTCAGTCCTTTCGTTCTCAGGCAGCGCGTGCCGTCCACGCGGAATCGCGCGGCATTGCGGCAAGGACAGAGCAGCCCGCGTGCCGTCGCATGGGCAGCAGGGACGCGATTGGTACCAGTCGCGAGAGGGGAATGTGACCTGCGTGGAGGAGGTGACTAGAAGCCGGTCAGACGGGATGAGCGAGTCAGATTGTGAGGGATGAGATGCAAGTGCGCGTTCAAAATGTCGTGGGAGGCTTCGTCGATTCGAACAATTGAAGCGCGCGACGGATACGCTCGAGCCGCGAATCTGTCAGTGTCTGAACCGTTCCTGAAACCGCCGGAGCTTCTCGACCGTCAAGCCGGGACTGCGGACGAAATCGAGCACCTCGCGCTCCGCGCGACGGACCTCCTCCGCGCGATCGGCGACGCGATCCGCGATGGCGTCGGGAATGACGAGCATGCCGTTGACGTCGCCGTGCATCAGGTCGCCTGGTTCGACGCGCATGCCGTGCAGTGTGACTCCGACATTGACGTCGCAGACAATCGGGTTGCCGTGCGATACCACGAATCCCGGACAGAAATATTGGAATCCGCCGAGCGCCCGCACCTCGACGACGTCGCGGAGGCCGCCGTCCGAGACGCAGCCGATCGCGCCAAGGGCTTTGGCGGTCGTCGCCATGACTTCACCCATGTGGCACGAGCGGTTCGGCTCGGGCCCGATGTCCTTCATGACGATCACCGCCGGCTTCGGCGACGCTTCGATCGCTTCCCAGAGCCGCAGCAGCCCACGATCACCCGACCGGGATTCGGTCGTCGTGTCAGCAGTGCAGGTCACCGCGTAGCCGACGAGCGATCCCAGCTCGGGGAATGCGCACCGCAGCTCCCATCCCGCGAAACCCTCGAGTCTGGGACGAATCTCGAACAGCTCGATCGCATTCGAGATCGTCGGGCTGTCGATGCGCTTCAGTGCGTCGAGCTGTTCGTCGGTCAGGCGTGGCATGCGGCCTCCCGCTCACGCCAGTGAGCGCGTGTCGGCACGACCAATAGACGGATCAACTGACGGCCGCGCGGGACGTAAAATCGGACGTGCAGTTCGGGCAGCGCGTCGCCTTCATCGGAATCCGCGAGATGCAGAACGGGCAGTCGCGTGATTCGGGCGTGGCCGGAGTCGGAGCCGGAGTTTTCAGCCGGTTGATCTGGCGCACCATCAGGAACACGACGAAGGCAATGATCAGGAATTCCAGCACGGTGTTGAGGAACAGGCCGTAGTTGATGGTCGGGGCCGCCGCCGTCCTGGCTTCGGCCAGGGTCCCATAGTGGATGCCGTTCAGGGCCACGAACAGGTTGGTGAAGTCGACATGGCCTAGCGCCATCCCGATCGGCGGCATGACCACGTCGGTCACCAGCGAAGTGACGATCTTGCCAAAGGCGGCGCCGATGATGACGCCGACCGCGAGATCGATGACGTTGCCGCGGGCGGCGAATTCCTTGAAGTCCTTGAGCATGATTGTCCTCGTTCCCCGTCCTGGGGGTTTACCGCTCAGCTTGGGTGTTGCCCAGGCGAGCGGGGACGAGGAGAATACCGAATTTGCGAATCCAGGGCGAATCGCGCCGGAGATGCTAAATTTTTCCCCCTGTGCTAGTTTTACAGCACCTTTTAGCCGGCGCCCTCGTCTAACGCCACTGAAGACCACGGGAGACGGGAAGACAGACAGGCACCAGTGGCGCGACGGAGTGACACATTCATGATCAGGCAACCCCATAACGGTCTCAGCCGGCGCGAACGGCAGATCGTCGACATTCTCTACGCGAACGGGCGCGCGACCGCGGCGGAAGTCCAGGCCGCCCTGCCGGAGCCGCCGAGCTATTCAGCGGTGCGGGCGATGCTCAGGATTCTCGAGGAAAAGGGACACGTCATGCACCAGCAGGACGGTCCCCGCTACGTCTACGTGCCGACGGTTGGACGGGACAACGCGAAGCGCTCGGCGCTGCATCACATGCTGAAGACGTTTTTCGACGGATCGGCCGAGCAGGCGATCTCGGCGCTCCTCGACGACACGTCGAAGCTGTCGGACGCCGAGCTCGATCGGCTCGCGCGGCTCATCGATCAGGCCAGGAACACCGGAGCATAAGCCATGCACTTCACCAATCCCCTCGTCGCCGCGTCCGGTGCTCCGTGGATCGCGTTCGCGGACGCGATCGTCAAAGCCACGCTGCTCTTTGCCGCCGCCGGGATCGCGTCCGTCCTGCTCCGCCGCGCCTCCGCGGCGACGCGGCACATGATCTGGACGGTGGCGCTCGTCAGCGCGCTGGCGCTGCCGCTGCTCTCGCTGGCGCTGCCGCGCTGGCAGCTCCCAATCGTGACGCTGCCGCCGGCATCCGCCGCCGAGGTGCCGTCACCGACTCAGACCGCCGCGAACGCGGTTGAACCCCCAGCGGTGCGATCGAGTATTGCGCGCGCCGCCATCCCGGGCGGCGAACGGCGCGGCGCGCCGGATGCAGCGAGCCCGGCCGCGATCGGCCGCGCGTCAACCAGTCCTGGTGAGGTCAGGACGGCGGCTGCACCGAAGGCGCATGGAGGTCTCGTCGCGACGATTTCGCGGATCTCGTGGCCCTTGATCGCGCTCGCCCTTTGGGCTGCGGGCGCGGCGGCGATTCTCGCTCGCGTGGCCGCTGGGCATCTCGCGGTGTTGTGGATCGCGCGGCGCACCGAGCGCGTGAACGACGCGCCCTGGCTGCCGCTGGCGCGTACGCTGGCAACGACACTCGGCATCTCCCCCCGGATCATGTTCCTGCGCAGCCGCAGTACGGCGATGCCGATGGCATGGGGGGTCGTCCTCCCCACGGTCCTGATGCCGGCCGACGCGGACGCCTGGCCCGCGGCGCGGCTCCGCATCGTCCTCCTCCACGAGCTCGCGCACGTCAAGCGGCGCGACTGCCTGACGCACCTGCTGGCGCAGATCGCCTGTGCGCTCTACTGGTTCAATCCGCTGGCGTGGGTGGCCGCGCGCCACGTGCGCACCGAACGCGAACGCGCGTGCGACGATCTGGTGCTGGCGGCGGGCACGCGTGGATCCGACTACGCGGACCAGCTCCTCGAGGTCGCTCGCGTGATGCGCGCGGGGCGGTTCCCGGCCTTGCTCGCGGGCGCCAGCCTCGCGATGGCGCATCGCTCGCAGCTCGAGGGACGGCTGATGGCGATTCTCGATCCGACGGTGCCGCGCTCGGGCGCGGGCCGGGTGCGCACGGTTGCCGCCGCGGCGATCTTCGCCTGCGCGCTGATGCCGCTGGCGTCGGTGCAGCCGTGGACCATCGCCACTGTGTCGGCCGCCGAGCCGACCACGTCCACCCCGTCGGAGAGCGCCCAGCCCCCGGTGCCTTCTCCGGCGCCGGCACCCGTATCGCGGGCCGACCGCGATCCCAGCGCCGGGACCATCGAACAGGCGGCGGCCGCCGCCGTGCAGTCCGCGGTTCAGGACAGCACCGAGCGCGGAGTTCACGATGCCATCCAGGGCGTGCTGCAGGGCCGCCGGCAGGGTGCGCTGCAAGGGGCCGCCAGCGGTGACGCGGGCATCCAATCAAATATCCAGTCCAACATTCAGTCGAACATTCAGTCGAACATTCAATCGAATGTCCACGCGAACCTCGCCGAGCATGGCGGGGGTTACGACGGCGACGGCGGCCAGGACGCGAAGGGCCGGGCGGCCGACCCGCGCATGGTGGAGGCCCTGACCGCGGCGCTCAAGGACGCCGACAAGGAGGTCCGCGAAACCGCCCTGCACGCGCTCGTGCAGCTCCGCGATCCGAGCGTGTTCGGGCCGCTGATGCAGGCGCTCTCCGATGCGTCGCCCGAGGTGCGCGAGCAGGCCGCCTTTGGTCTCGGCCAGATGCGCGATCGGCGCGCGGTCGACGCGCTGATCGCGGCGCTCAAAGACTCGAACGCGGATGTCCGTCAGCAGGCGGCTTTCGCGCTCGGCCAGCTCCGCGACCGCAGCGCGATCCCCGGACTCACGTCCGTGCTGCGCGATGCGGACGACGACGTGCGGGAGCAGGCCGTGTTCGCGCTGGGTCAGATTCGCGACCCCGCCGCATATGAAGGGCTGGCGGCCGCGGTCCGCGATGCGAAGCCCGACGTGCGGCAGCAGGCGGTGTTCTCGCTCGGCCAGCTGCGCGATCGGCGCGCCGTCGAGCCGCTCATCTCGGCCCTGAAAGACACGGCGCCGAGCGTCCGGGAGCAGTCGGCGTTCGCACTCGGACAGCTCCGCGACCCGCGCGCGGTCGAGGCGCTGGTGATTGCTCTCAAGGACAGCGTCGCCGACGTGCGCCAGCAGATTGCGTTCGCGCTCGGCCAGATCCGCGACACCCGGGCCATCGACGGCCTCACCGCCGCCCTCAAAGATCCGGACGCCGCCGTGCGCCAGCAGGCGGCGTTCGCGCTCGGTCAACTCATTCGATAACCAGTGTT
>JBDTSX010000291.1:0-6604 GCA_039930925.1 Acidobacteriota bacterium
GGCGGCCGAACAGTCCGACCAATTGCAGCGTGAGCAGAGGCACGCCCAGCCACAGTAACGTGGCAGCGACGGCGCGGCTCTTCACGGAGGTGCGGACAACCTGGTAGAACAGCAGCAACATCGCGACCGCCAATGCGGTCTGTACGACCCAGCTTCGGCCGAGGACGCCACGGCTGACGTCCACAGAGATCCGCATCAGCGCGGCGGCCAGCATCGGCACCATCAGCTGGTTACACCACCGCCCGGCCCTCGCCACGGGATGTGCGCCATCGACACCCCGTGGACCGGTGAGCGCCGGAAACAGGAGTCGGAGCTGCCTGGCGACGAGTAACGCCAAAATGAACGCCGCCGCCACGATGCCGAGTTGCAGATAGGTCGCTGGTTCCGCGATTAGTCGCTGCAGCGTTGCGGTCGTGTCGGCGACGAATCGCGTGAGTTCCTCGCGAGTCATATCGATCCATCCTTCGCCATGGAGGCCCTGCTAGTGCCCTGGAAGCGTGATTCGTTGCCTAAGTCCCGGTCGCGGCGCCCGGGTGGCAAGGCGGGCCGACTGAAAATATTGGTCATATTTGAGGAAGGCGCACCGATGCCAGCCGGGATGCCCCGCCCGGGAATTATGTGACGAAGCACGCTTCCAGGGCACTCTAGCTGTCTGCACGCGATCGATCGAATCGCACGCGGGGGAGCTGCAACAGCCGATCTTGCGACCGTGGTCGGCTCACGGGGCGAGAAGCGCCTTCTCGCGGGCGAACGCGATCGCCTGCCCCATCGGCATCGCGCATCCTTCGGCGGCAACCGCCGCGAACCTGGCGTCGCCGATCGACCGCCTCGCCGGCTCGATGTAGCGTTCGCGGATCCAGCCGATGGTCGGCACGAGCTTGCCGCCGACGCCTTCCAGCAGTCCGTCTGACGCGCCCCATGCCCGCACCGCTCCGTCGACGTCCCCTTTGGCGGCCAGGAGGCCGGCGCACACTTCGAGACTCCACGCGACCCCGCGTGGATCGTCGAGCTCTTCACACAACGAGATCGCCTCGGCGGCTTGCGCGCGGGCCTGCGCGAAGTCGTTCCGCACGATGCGCAGTCCCGCGGCGATCGACAGCAGAATACTCAGCCCCCACTTGTCGCCGGCGCGCCGATGCACCTCGATCGATTCATCGTAGAGCTGCTGCGCACGATCGTGGTCGCCTTCGAACAGGGCGACGTTGGCCACAATCATCAGCGGGCCACCGTGCTGGATTTGGTCACCGCTGTCATCAGCCGCCTCGCGCGCCTCGATCGCACGTGCGAGCGCCTGCTGGTAGTCGCCGAGCTCAAACGCGGCCAGCGCCTGCAGGAACAAAGCGAACGACGCAACCCACGGGTCGCCGCACTCGCGACCCAACGACAGCGCCGCCGCCGCACTCTCGGCAGCGCCAATCTGCCGCCCCTGGAAGTAATGCATATGAGCCAACCCGAGTAACGCGCGCGCCCGCGTCCGCGGCGCCGTATCCAAGGCAGCCGCCCGTTCGAGCCACGCTCTGCCCTCCTCGAAGAGGCCACGCTTGGTCCAGAACCAGAACAGCGCGCCCGCCAGCTCCACGCCCGCTTCAGCGAGGGACGGTGAGTCCAGCGCCCAGTCGAGGGCCGCCCGGATGTGTCCCTGCTCCCTGCCCAGCCGCCGAAGACAGGGCACTTGATCCGGCCCGCGAAGGATTGGCAGCGCGCCCCTGAACTCGGCGCAGAAGAAGGCCGTATGGCGGTTGCGCAGGAGATCGGCATCGCCGGACGCTGTCAGCCGCTCCCATGCGTAATGGCGTACTGTTTCGAGGGTTTGATATCGGCGCTCGCCGGCCCAGCCCACACTCGAGCGCAATCAGAGACTTGCTGACGAGCCGGGACAGAAGGTCCAGGATGTCCTGAGGAAGGATGCCGTCGCCTGCGCAGACCGTCGCCGCAGCGTCCAGCGTCCACGAGGCAGGGAACACGGACAGACGGTTGAGCAGCAACTGTTCCGCCGGCGACAGGAGCTGGTAACTCCAATCAATCGTCGCCTCGAGTCTCCGCTGCCGTGCCACCGCCGTCCGCGCCCCACCGGTGAGCAGATGGAATCGATTGTCCAGCCTCACCTCGATTTCCTCCAGCGACAAGACGGAGACCCTGGCGGCAGCCAGCTCGATGGCGAGGGGGATGCCATCGAGACGCCGACAGATCCGGGCAATGGTCCTCGCGCCGACCGCATCTGCCGCAAAGGCCGGGTCGATCGCCAGCGCGCGTTCGACGAAGAGCTCGGTCGCGTCGGAGTGCGCCGGCGCGCCGGCGGGAACGGACGCGAGGATCTCCGGCAGCGGCAGCGATGGGACGCGGTAGACGGTCTCGCCGGGCACCCCTAACGTTTCCCGGCTCGTCGCCACGATCCGCAGCGCCGGCGCTTGGCGAAGCAGGACATCCACGAGCTCGGCGACGGCATCGATCAGGTGCTCGCACGTATCCAGAACGAGCAGCAGTTCGCGATCACGCAGGTTGTCGAGCAACGCGGCCCGCACCGATCGCAGCGGGCTCTCCCTGACACCGACGACCGTCGCGATGGTCTGTGCGAGGAGCGCCGGCGCGGTGAGTGATCCCAGATCGATCAGCCAGACGCCATGGGGAAAATCGTCAACCAGTCTGGACGCAAGACGCAGTGCGAGCCGGGTCTTGCCGACGCCGCCGGCACCCGTCAGTGTCAGCAGCCGCGATGCCGACAGCAGCCGGGACAAATCCGAGAGCTCTTTTTGCCGTCCCACGAAACTCGTCAGTTCGGCAGACAGGTTGTCCCGCCTGGCGTCAGGCCCGGGTTGGGGTCCGGGCACGAGATCGGGCGCTGCCAGGCCATTCGAGACCGGCACGACCTCGACCGGCGCGACAAAACGATACCCCTTACCCGGCACCGTTTCGATGGTCAGCGACGACGCGCTCGAATCACCGAGAGCTTGACGGATCCTGAGAATGGCGGTGTTGATGCCCGCATCGCGGTCGACGAAGACATCGTCTCCCCAGAGCTGTCGGCCCATGTCCTCACGAGACACCAGCGCACGCTCCGCGGTCAGCAGCAGAAGGAGCACGTCCATCGGCTGCCGCCCCAGTCGTACGGGTTGCCCTTTGTTTCGTAGTTCGTAGGCCGCCGTATTCAGTTCGAAATCTCCGAAACGGTAAGTGACATGGCTGGGGAACTGGCTCATGGCGGTCCCCGGACTGTCTCACAACTGGCCGGCGGCTGCCATGCGTTCTCGAGCACGTTCAAGATTTTTTCAAGACGGCGTCAATGGCGCCGAGCGGCGCGCTCCGCGATGATCGCTGCGGCCCCAAGGAGGTCACATGATGAACCAGTGTGTTCGCATCTCGACTCTCGCCGTCCCGGCTCTGATCACGGGTGTGCTGCTCGGTACCGGCACCTTGGCTCGTGCGCAGTCTCAGGACCGCGCGTCGATGAGCCTGTCGGACGATGAGCGCTGTTCCAAGAGCAGTCTGCGCGGCAAGTACGCGTTCACCATCGAAGGCTTCTTCGTCGATGCGCCTGCTCCGCTTCCGCTCCGCGGCGTCGCGATCACGAACTTCGACGGCAGAGGCCATCTGACCCAGGTGGACCACGTGGTGTTCAACGGCACTCTGCCGCCGATCGAATGGACACTCGGTACAGGAACCTACAAAATCAATGCGGACTGCACGGGGGAAGCGGAAATCATCATTCCTGGTTCGCCGTTTTCGCCAGTGATTTTGCGTCTGGTGGTTGGCAACGAAGGCAGGGAGATCCGGACCGTCGTGTCGAAGCCGGGCTACGTGGTGTCGAGCACGGCGACCAAGGTTGGGTCATCGCGATAAACGCTCGACATGAACCGTGGCGATCGCGCCGACGACTGTGGAGATTGCGGCACGGTCCGCGTTCGGACCGGTCGGGGCGTTCAGGGCTGCCCGCGCGTCCCGGCCGATCGCGTGACTCAGGCATCAGAGGAGCGGTGACCGAAGCCCTGGTTCAACGCGGCTCGCCGCCGGAGATCCGCAACGCTTCGCGGAGCACGTTGCCCGATCTCGGAAGCTTGTCGTTCTTCGTGCCGTTGGGATTGGCGCGGTGCAGCCACTTCGAGTCGACGGCATAGACCACGATACGATCGGCCCGCGCCGACGCCACGTCGACGTCGGACACGCCATTGTGGAGCGAGGTGGTCGAGTCACGCACCGTGGTGCGGAGCGCGGTTGACGAGGTGTCGATCAACGGGTCCAGCAGGACATGGGTGTGGACGTCTCCGATGACACGCTGCCCCGCGTCCCCACCGGGGAGCACCGGGCGCTTGGTACTGTGAATCCGGCCGAGCGGGATGTTCGCGTGGTTGCCGTTCATGGTGACGTTCGCGGCCTTGACCATCCTCAGCGTCCCCCGCACCGTCTCGAGCACGAAATAGGCGACGAACTCACGCGCGGGTTTCTGCGTCGACCCGGCATTCCGCGCGTCCTGCACCGCGCTGTCGAACAGCCCCCGGATCATCTTCCATTGGTCCCGCTCGCCCTGGATCGACAGCGGCCGCGCTGCCGCGATCAATCGGGAGATCATCAGGTCGTCCCAGTCACCGGCAGCACCGGGCGACAGCGGCGCCGTGTGAAGCGATGAATCGATTACGTAAAGCGGCGCCTGCAGATCGGTCTTTCCGGAGAGGGTGCGCCGGAGGTAGCTGTCGAACTCGCGGCTTCGACGCCTGGCATCGATCCGGATCGGGTCGAAGGCGCCCCGGTTCACGAGGAACACGTCGTCCGACTGGCTGGCCCGCGTCCAGCCCTCGATGAAGCCAAGCGTGTCCTCGTCGTAGAAGACCACTCGCCCGCTCTTCAGATCCTCCCAGCCGCTGGCTTGCTCGGCGAGCTCCTGGGCGTTGCTCCCGGGTCTGCGGCCCCGGCCCCCCAGCGACAGACGAGGCCGCGACACACCCATCAGGTCTGCGAAGAACAGGTCGGCGTTGCGGTGCTCGCTGTCAGATCTCATCGATCCCAGACACGTCCAAGCGACACTAGAATCTTCTCAATCCGTCGTCGGTGCGGTGGCGCACAGAGACGTCAGCGTCACCGGCGGCTGATTTTCCCGCGGAGTGGTATTGAACTTTTGTCCGTTTATGCGCAGCATCCGGAATTGCGCCTGCCTCAAACGCCCGGCACCAAATGGCGGCACACCCCGTCGAGCGATCCGGCCCGCCTTCGGGAACTGGTCGAGGCGGCGAGAGGGCTCTACGAAGACGTTCTCGATGCGGCATTGCCAGAGAAGACGCCGCGTGCGCGCGCGATCATCCTGGCGCACCGGTTGGAGTCCGGTCGCCGTCCGGATCCACCATCTGTCGTCACGGCCTCGACGGGTGATCGGCTGCGCGGCCAACTCGCTGCAACGTTTCTCGAGCTGCCGGCGGTGCGGCAGAGCAGCCTGCTTGAATACCAGTGGCGCAGTCTCGCCGGCCCGGCGATGGTGCCGGTGCTTCGTGCGCTCATCGCACCACCGGCCTCATCGTCCCTGCGCGATCTCGCGTTGCGGCGTCTGTACGAGTTGGCCCCGGTGGAAGGGCGGGCGCACATCCTCCGTCAGATCAGTAATCCGCCTCGTGGTGCGACGCTGAAGACGTTGGGGGTGCTCCCGGATCGTGAGCTGCCGGCGCTCGACGGCGTCTTCGCCGCCAGCATCGAGAACCGGCAGGGCGATCTGGAGATGGCCGCCGGACTGCTACAGCGCTACGCCTCGCCGGCCATTGCGGCGCGCGTGCTGCCGAGCGCTCACGCGCTGCTCCCGCGGTTGGCGTGCCGGCCGCAGGCAGCATTGCTCGCGTACTTTGTTCGCGCCGATGCGGCTCGGGGCAGGCGCTGCTGGATCGCGCGCTGGCGTCGCGCACACGCACCGGCTGCTACCGGTCAGCGTTGCGCGCGGTCGCGGCGCTGCAGATGGCGCCGGCGGTGGAAGCCGCGGCGATCGCGCACCTGGACGATCCTGATCCGCAGGTCGTGATCGGCGCCGCTGAGACGCTGGGACGCTACGGCTCCCCGGCGTCAGCGCAGCCGTTGCGGATGCAGTTCGAGCGATGGCACCGGACCTGGGAAGGGCAGCAGCAGGCACTCCGATTCAGTCTCGCCGGGAGTCGTCCCGACTCCATGCACGGTGTGGTGGAGCTGGCGTTTCTGCAGGCACTCGGACAGGGGCAGGCCTGGTTGACACCGGCGCCGGAGCCCCGTGAGCTGCGCGCGCTCTGCGTTACCGACAATTGCCGCCAACACGCGGACCAGATGATTTCCGCCGCCGGCGAGATCCGGATCAACATCATGCGCATCGACGATCCCGAGAACTCGATCGTGGGACTGGCACAGTATCAGATGACATCGATCGCCGCACTCGAGCACAAACTGGCGCAGTATCCCAGAGAGACCGGTCTGACACTCGACCTCGACTCGCTGGATCCTGAAGTCGCGCGGGCCACCGCCGCCGCCCTGAGGCAGTTCGCCGAGGCGCACGGCCTCACGATCCGGCGATGAAGCTATTTCGCGCGCGACTTCCGCTTGTGCCGATCGTGGGCTTGATCAATCGAGTGCGACTCGGTCACCTCCGCGTCGCGCATCGCCATCG
>JBDTSX010000292.1:0-6589 GCA_039930925.1 Acidobacteriota bacterium
GGCGCACGCTCAGGCGGGCGCCGCCGGCCTGGAACGCGGTCAGCTCCTCGAACTCCGGCAGCTCGCTCTTCAGGCGTTCAAACAGGGGGAACGAGAACATCCCCCAGCGGTCCTGGGGGCCGCCCTGGACGCAGCAGGAGTCGCCGTCGCCGATGCGGTAGAGTCGCGACGGGTCGGTGACGGGCAGCGATCGCAGCATGACCGCATGGATCAGCGTGAATATGGCCGTGGTGCCGCCGATGCCGAGCGCGAGCGTCAACACCGCCGTGATCGTGAAAACGCGCGCGACCCGGAATTGTCGCAGCGCGTAGCGAACTTCTCCGATGAAGGTGTTCACCGTGTGCTCCTGATGAGTGCCCGAGACCCTGACGACAGCCTTAGACGAGTTCTTCGGGGCATTCGTTGGCCGATCGGCGCCAGGTGACGAATTCCAGCTCAGGACACCCTCGCACCGGCTTGCCGTTGCGCGCGGTGGGGGAAAAGGCCCAGCGGTCGCGAAGGAGCCTGAGCGGATCCAGGCGGGCTGCGCCCTCCGGCCTGGATCCCGATTCCCGACGTGCTTCAAGCCTGGATTTCAGCAGGTCGGCGTGCGTTCATTGTTTAATGTTCAATGGCTGACGGATCGAGGCGCGTGGTCTATGCGGCTCTGGCGGGGAATGTGTCGATCGCGGCGGCGAAGGTGGGTGCGTACGCCGTCTCGGGCTCGAGCGCGATGCTCACCGAAGCGATCTCCTCTCTCGTCGAATTCCCCGATCAAGGACTGCTGCTGGTCGGGGACGTTCGAGGCCGCAAGCCTCCCCACGCCAGCCACCCTCTGGGGCACGGCATGGAGACCTACTTCTGGTCGTTGATCGTCGCCCTGATGGTCCTGCTGCTGGGGGGCATCGCGTCTCTCTATGGAGGCGTCCATCACGTGATGGCGCCTGAGCCGATCGCCTCGCTTCGGCTCAACTTTGCCGTCCTTGGTGTTGCCGCCCTATTTGAAGCCTCCATGCTCGCGGTCGGATTTCGCGAATATAAACGCGTTCTGCGCGGCAGGGACGTGCCGCTCTGGAAGTTCATCCTCCTGTCGAAGGATCCCAGCCTCTATGCGAGCCTGTTGGAAGACTCGGCCGCGTTGGTCGGCATCATCGGCGAGCGACCCGCCGGGCGGCAGCCGATCGTGAACGTACGCAACCTGGGGATCAGCTGACGAAGAAGCTATCGGGACTCGTTCCGGGCCACTGAGTTCTTCCCGTCGCGTCGTCCTGCGAGCCTTCTCGCGGCCTGGAGCTCCGCGCGTCCAGGCGAGTCCGCCCGCGCGCAGACGGTCACCAGTTGCGCGGCATACTTGCGGGCGCCCGCGACGTCCCCTGAGGCCGACGCCGCGCGCACGGCGCCGGCGATGCCGCGAAACCGGTTCGGCTCCTTGGCCATTGTCTTTTCAAACGCCGCCAGCGCCTCGTGGGGCTGCTTCATCTCGAGCAGCATCTCGCCAAGCAGCTCGCGTGCAGGAGCGAGCGGCCCTGGCGAGATGGCCGACTTCTCGGTAAGGTCCTCGCGATCGGCCGCCTCACGCATGGCGGCCAGTGCGTCCGCGGCGCGTCCCTCCGCGAGGGCCAGCCAGGCGGTCGCCCCGAGCCTCTGGATGGCAAGCTGCTCAATCCAGTAGGTTTCTTTCGCCTGCGCGGTGCGATCGATGCACTTCTGCAACTCGTCCACGGCGTGGCGCGCAGCCGGCAGATCGCGCAGGCGTGCCGCGCCGAGCGCGCGGGCGAACCAGGTGATCGCATCGACATAGGCGAACGCGCTTGGACGGACGTCGAGCCGCGCGGCACCCGTCCAATCGCCGCGCTCGAGCGCGAAGCGCGCGGGAATCGCCGCGAGGGCGTAACTCCCGGCGACGGGCGGGGCCGCAGAGGCGACAGTGTTCGGGCCGACGCGCGCGAGCATGCCCGGGAGCGATTTCACCAGCCGGCGCGCCGCCGCATCCTGTCCACTCTGCAGGTAAGCGTAGGCCTCATAGTCGGTGGCGTGGAATTCTTCGAACACGCTGCCCGCTCTGCGGGCGGCGGCGGCAGAGAGGATGTTCGTCTCGATCGAGTCCTGCCAGTAGCCCAGGCGGGTGAAAGTGTGGGACGGCATGTGCAGCGCGTGCGGCGCGTCGGGCGCAATCGCCGCGTACCGCCGGGCCGCGGCCAACGCTTGCGGCGCCAGCGCGGGCACGTCATAGCTGTGAATGATGTAGTGCGCGAGCCCCGGATGCTGAGGCTGCGCGCGCCACAGTTTCTCGAGGATTCCGCCTGCCTTCAGTTGATCGGCGTAGGTCTTGTCCGCGGGATCCGCGGCCGCCGCCAGCGCTACGGCGTAGAACGCGGCCGCCTCCGGGTCGTTCGGATACGTCCCCGACAGCTTCCCCATCGCATCGCGGTAACTGCGCAGCCGCGCGGCCTGATCGACCGTCTCGAACCGATTGTAGAGCACCGCCGCGGCACTGACGAAGTCCCGCTCGCGCGCCGTCTGCGAACCGATTGCCGCGGCGCGCGCGAGCACGGCGCGCCCTGCCTCCATCTGCGTAGCCGGCTTGATCGCGGCAGAGAATGGATTCCCCCACTCCGCCACACCGGTGCCCCAGAGAGCGATGCCGCAGGCGGGGTCGGTAGTGACCGCGATCGTGAAGGCGTCGGTCGCCGGCCCGAACTCGAACGAGTGCAGGAGCGCCATCCCGCGCAGGAACGCGGGCTGGGCTTCGGCGCGACACGAGTTCGCGAACGCCACCGTTCCCAGCTTCCCCGCCTGATGCTGATGCCCGTCCTGCGCAGGCGCTGCACCGGCAGCCGCGATCGCGCAGCTGATGAACGCAACGAAAGCCTGGCGCATCACATTCGCTCCTGTTCGCCGACGAAAGCGCGCGCAGCGAGCTGAGACGGGGCGCCTGTCGTGAACGCCATCTGTCCCTGCCCGGCAAGAAGCGTTGATCCCGTCGAGCAGCCTATTGTCCCCGGGGCGCTTCGAACCGTCAACTGAGCCAGGAAGCCGTGCTTTGAGCCGTGTGGCGGCGAACGCGCTGGCTTGACTATTGACAGCCGCGTCGCCCCTTCGCGCCGGGGTTCTCCGGCGGCGCGATCGATCGTCGCCTTCACTGACGCAACTGCGAGGCGGCGTCGACGCGGGCGGCTCGCCAGGCGGGGATGGCGGTTGCCGCTGCCGCGATCGTGGTGACTGCGACGGCGGCCCCGATCATCGTCGCGGGACTGTGCGGAGCAATGCCAAAGAGCAGTCCCTCCAGGCCCCGCGCCGCGGCCCAGGCCGCGACCGCGCCGAACGCGATGCCGATACACGCGAGGCGAAGCGCCTGCAGGCTGGTCCATCGGACGATGGCCAACGGCCGGGCGCCGAGGGCGAGCCGGATCCCAATCTCTCGCTCGCGCACGCTGACCCAGTAACTGAGCAGCCCGTAGATGCCGACGATTGCGAGGATCACCGCCAGCCCCGCGAATCCCGCCAGCAGCAGCGCGCTGAATCGCCGTCTCGACAGGCTGGCGTCGAATGTCCGCTCGAGACCGGCCAATCCCTGGATTGGCAGGTTTCGGTCGATGCTGGAGACGGCGCGCCGCACGGATGGGACCAACGCTTCCGGATCGCCGTCCGCGCGAATCACCACCGCCATGGCGCCGTCGGGCTTCTGCGCAAACGGTTGATAGAGCTCGGGCGCAGGCCGCGAATCGAGCCCGTCCTGCTTGACATCCGCGACCACGCCGACGATTTCGAACAGAGGGCCCTCGATGTACGGACCGCCAACCTTGATCTGGCGACCGACTGCGGACTCACCCGGCCACCACGTCCGCGCAAAAGTTTCGTTGACGATCGCGACCCGTGGTCCCGCGGCGCGATCAGTCGCGTCGAACTCGCGCCCCTGGCGAACCGGCACCTGCATGGTTCGGAAGTAGCCCGGCTCGGCGATGTTGAACAGCGCGATCGGCACCTCGTTGCGCGCCGGAATGGCGCGGCCGGGAATCGAATAGAACCAATCGCCGCAGTCGCCGGCGCCTGGCGGGCAGCGGACACCGCTGACGGCGGTCACGCCGCGAATCGTGCGCAGCTCACCGGCCAGCCGCGCATAGAAGGCCCCGAGGGCGTCGTCGCTCGTGTAGCTCGAGGCGGGCAGCCGAAGTTCGAGGGACAGAATCCGGCCCGCGTCCACCCCGGAGCCGGCATGCTGTGCGGCGATCAGGCTCCGCAGCAGGAGCCCGGCACTGAATACCAGAAGAAAGGTCAGCGCGATCTCTCCGACGACCAGGAGGCTGCGGCCGAATTGACGCGGCGCGTCGCCGCTCACGGTGCGGGCGCCTGACTTGAGTGCGGTGCTGAGATCCATGCGAGTGCCGGAGATGACCGGCGCCAAGCCGGCCACGAGCCCGGTGGCCAGCGACAGCACGCTCGCGAAGAGCAGGACGGGGAACTCCAGCCCGGTTTCGGTCAGGCGCGGGATGCCCTGTGGTGCCATCGACACGAGCAGCCGGAGTGTCCACGAAGCCAGCAGGATGCCGGCAACGCCGCCGGCGGCGGCGATCAGCAGGTGTTCCGTGAGCAGCTGCCGCACCAGCCGCCCACGGCCGGCGCCGATCGCGGCCCGAACCGCGAATTCGGTGACACGCGTCGTGCCCCGGGAGAGCAGCAGGCCCGCAATGTTCGCGCACGCGATCAGCAGAATCAGTCCGGCTGCGCCCATCAGCGTGAACAGCGAGGCCCTGGCGCCGCCGGTGGTGTGCTCGGCCAGGATTTCACCGTAGCTGCGGTGCTCGTTTTCGGGGCCCGGATCGGCATCCGCCAGGTGCCGCAGGATCGTGTCGAGGTCGGCGCGGGCCTCCGCCAGCGTGACGCCGGTCTTCAGTCGGCCGAGCGCGCGGATCGATCCGTGCCGGCTCCGGTCGGTCACCGAACCGCTGAGACGCCCGAGCGACAGGTAATAGTCGACCGGGCGCGTTTCCCAGACGGGCGCGGCGACCCCGACGACCTCGTACGGCTGACCATCGAGCGACAGCGTCGCGCCGACGATCCGCGCATCACCGCCGAGCGTGCCCGACCAGAACCGGTGATTGAGCACGATCGTGGCGGCGTCCTGATCGACGAAAAGACGTCCCAGCAGCGGCCGCATGCCGAGGAGCGGGAAATAATCGGGCGTCGCGATCAAGCCTCGCAGCGAGAGCGGGTCGCCGCGACCGGTCAGCGTGAGGCCGCCGAACTCGAAGGCGGCGATCGCGTCGAAGGACCGGTTCTCGCTGCGCCAGCGTCGGAAGTTCGGCCACGTCACACTGATCCCGGTGGCCTCCCCCGCCGCCTCACCCAGCCAGACCAGCCGTTCCGAGGATGGATACGGCAGCGGCTTGAGCAGCACGCCGTGCACGACGCTGAAGATGGCGGTGTTGACCCCAATCCCGAGTGCCAGCGTCAGGATCACGACCAGCGAGAACGTCGGCGCCCGGCGCATCGCGCGCACGCCGTATCGCAGGTCTCCCCAGAGATGCTCCAGCCAGGGCACACCGGCGCGATCGTCGTAGGCGTCCCGAAAGGAGGCCCCGCCCATCTCGCGTGCCGGTGTCGACTCGGAGCCGCGCGCGGCCAGCTCCTCAGCGAGCAGATCGCGGTGCAGCGCCAGCTCACGATCGAGCCGATCCCGCATTGACCGCTTGTGGAGCATCGCGACCAACCGCGCCGCCCACTCGCGCATCACCGCTCGCCCTGCAGCACCCGGATCATCAGGCTGGCCATCCGATCCCACCGGCCCGCTTCCTTCCCTAGCTGCCGGCGGCCCGCCGCCGTCAACCGATAGAAGCGCGCCTCCCGCTTCGTGTCGGTGAGGCCCCACTCCGATCGGACCCACCCTTTCTGTTCCAGCCGCAGCAGCGCGGGATAGAGCGTGCCCTGATTGAGCCGGATCAGATCTTCGGAGACCTGGCGAATGCGCCGGGTGATGCCGTAGCCGTGGAGCGGCCCCAGGGTGTCGAGCGTCTTGAGGACGATCAGATCGAGCGTCCCCGGCAGGAGGTCGTCTTTCGGCGCCGCATCAGACATGTTGATACACTACGTATCTACATGTTGTCTGTCAAATGGTGTAGCTGGATGGCGGCGTCGCGTCGGCGGGGTTGCGATGGTCAGGCGCGGCGACGCCACGGGTCAAACGCCCGCGTCATGGTGCGGGCGGCGGCTTCACCACCGCGATCTGCTCGAGCCAATATCCGCCGTGGGCGGAGACCAGCGTCGCGGTCACCTGTGCACCGGGCGAGAGACGGTCGAAGACGCGGTCATCCCGGACCGGATACGCCATCGTCATCGCCTCCATGAACCCCGGGATCGCCTCGTGGTCGACGGTCAGTCGCTTGCCCGGCTTGTCGATCGAGACGACCGTTCCCTTGAGCTCGTAGCGAGTCTCTACGGCGACCGACGCAGAAGCCGATCCGCCGTCCTGCCCGCGGGGCTGGGAACAGCCGAGGGCACCAGCCACCAGGACCGCAGTGGCCATTCGCACCGCGGCGGCGGGCCAACCGTGGCGCGGAACGAGAGCGGACTTCATCAGTGACCTGTGCTCGAGAGACGGGCTGCCCGCAGC
>JBDTSX010000293.1:0-6588 GCA_039930925.1 Acidobacteriota bacterium
CGCCGGCGTGCCGGGCGCGCCCGGCACTCGCACCTCGACACGGTACGCGCCCTCGGCATGATCCTCTTCGATGCGCAGCTCTCCTCTATCAGCCGACGTCAGCTCGGCGCCGTTACGGAGGAGCACGATGCGGCCGCCGGCCGGGAGGGTGGCATTCACCACGATCGACTCCGGCCCTGGCGGCAGGACGCTGCCCATCGCCGTCTCGACGCCGTCCCCGGCCCGAACCGCATGAAAGTCGAGCACCGCCGGCCCGGCGAGCGCGTCGATGGCCGTGAACACGCGGCCGCCGCGCATCGCCCGCAGCACCGCAGTCGCGTCCGCCGCGGCGTCCCCGGAAGGCGGCGCATGGAGGACCAGCCTGGTGCTGAACGATCGAAAGCTGGCCGCGTAGGACGGCACGCCCAGCACGCTGGCCCGGCGACCGGACTCGGCGGTGCGGCCGATCCCGCCGTGCGCGTCATGTCCGGCGAGAGCGACCACGGGGCGGCGCGCGGTCAGCCCGTCCCAGCGGGCGAGGGATGCGGACGGCCGGTCGAGGATGGATGCGAGCGCGGGGCCGGGGCGCAGCATGTAGTCGAAGAACACGCGCGCGAGGCGGCCCCGGGTCTCATTGCGCCACTCGCTGTCGGCGTTCAGCCACTCGATCGCATCGAACGCTGGACGCCAATCGGTCCACGCGAGCTCCGGACGCGCCGAATCCGGATGTGCGACAACACCGAAACCGCCGAGCCTGGCGACATCCTCGACCACACCGTCCGGTTCTCCGCCGAGCGGATATGGCGCGGCGCCGATCCCCAGCGCGACGTAGTGGCCGCCGCTCGTGCTGATCTCCACCGCGTCGATGCACAACACACCGTTGATGTACTCCGGCGGGTCGGGGCGACGCGTCCCATCCCCATGGTCGGTGAGGATGACGAACCGGAGTCCCGCCTTGGCCGCGGCTGCCGCCACCGCCGCCTTGTCGCCGGCGCCGTCCGATCGCGTGGTGTGCACGTGGTACGCCCCCGCGATCGTGCGCCGCGCGAGACCCGGGTCGCCGGTCCAGGCCACCGCGCGAGGGGGCTGAGGCAGTGTGGCGAGCAGAAAAAAAATGACGGCGGCCAGAACGGCCGCCGTCAGGAACAGAGCCTTGCGCATGTCACGAACAGACCGCGCAGCCGGTGCCGAACGTTATCCACTCTCGCGGACGAACGCGCCGGCACGTCGTGCTGCAGCGATCAGACTCCCGAGTCGGACCGGATCGCCTTGGCCTTGTCGGTGCGTTCCCAGGTGAACTCCGGCTCGGTCCGGCCGAAATGGCCGAAGGCGGCGGTCTTCTTGTAGATCGGCCGGCGCAGGTCGAGCATCTCGATGATCCCGCGCGGCGTCAGCTTGAAATGCGCCCGCACGATCTCACTGATCTTCTGATCGTCGATCAGGCCCGTATCGAAGGTGTCGATCAGGACCGAGACCGGCTCGGCGACGCCGATCGCGTAGGCGAGCTGCACCATGCAGCGCTCCGCGATCCCCGACGACACGACGTTCTTGGCCACGTATCGCGCCATGTAGCAGGCCGACCGATCCACCTTGGTCGGATCCTTGCCGGAGAACGCACCGCCGCCGTGCGGCGCCGCGCCGCCGTAGGTGTCGACGATGATCTTCCGGCCGGTCACGCCGGCGTCGCCGTGCGGACCGCCGGTGACGAAGCGGCCGGTGGGATTGATCAGGATGCGGGTGTTGTCGTCGCGCATGCCCTCCGGGATCAACCGCTTGACGATTTGTTCGGTGATGTCTTCCCGGAGCGTCTCGGTGGACACCGTGGCGCTGTGCTGGGTGGAGACGACGACGGTGTCGACCCGCACCGGGCGGTCGCCGTCGTATTCGATCGAGACCTGCGACTTGCCGTCGGGCCGGAGATAGTCGAGGACGCCGTCACGCCGCGCGCACGAGAGCCCCTTCACGAGCTTGTGCGCGAGCATGATCGGCAGCGGCATCAGCTCGTCGGTTTCGGTGCAGGCATACCCGAACATCAGTCCCTGGTCGCCCGCGCCACCCGGATCCACGCCCATGGCGATGTCCGGCGACTGCCCGTGAATCGTCGACATCACGGCGCAGGTTTCCGAGTCGAACCCGTACTTGCCGCGCGTATACCCGATTTCCCTGATCGTCTCGCGGACCACTTTCTGAAAGTCCACGTAGCAGGTCGTCGTGATCTCGCCGGCGACGATCGCCAGCCCGGTCGTGACGAGCGTTTCGCACGCGACACGGCCCATCGGGTCCTGCGTCAGAATGGCATCGAGGATCGAGTCGGAGATCTGATCGGCGATCTTGTCCGGATGACCTTCAGTCACCGATTCCGACGTAAAAAGATGGCGGCCTTTACGGCTCATGCGTGTCGAGCTCCTTGTGCTGCGCGGACGCGCCGGGGGCCGGCGTCCATTCCACGCAGGTATTCATGTGACTTGCTCGGATTGTCCGAGGAAGCAGATGCCCCGCCACTCGCGGCTGAGCCTTCCAAATCTCTTGAATATATCAGCTTTCTCTGGACCGGAGCAACACGCAAGCGGCGCGGCGGTCTGGACCAAGGCGCCCGGCCGTCGCGTGTTACACGATCGGCGGTGCGGGCTCTGATGGCGTGGGCGGTTCCGGCACCGGCGCTTTCTTCTCGACCTCGATGCTCGAGTCGGTCAGGAGCGCCGTCAGCGCACCGATGGCCGCGGCGAGTGGAGCAATGACCACGCCGAGTACGCCGGCCGTCAAGGGGAACTCGGCTACCGTTCGGCCTCCCTGTTTGACGACGACGCGGCGCAGGTTGCCTTCGTCCACGAGCCGCGCGATTTGTTGCAGGATCTGTTCGGTCGTCCCTTCGAGCTTCTCCCACAGCGTCTTGTCCATTCATCCCTCCGGATCGGCACGTCGAATCTTCAGTATAGACGGACCATGCGCGGGTCGGTTCCGTGTCTCATCGGCGGGGATGGAACTTGTCGTACACCGTCCGCAGCCGTGCCTCCAGGACGTGGGTGTAGATCTGGGTCGTGGACAGGTCGGCGTGCCCGAGCATCAACTGGATCATGCGGAGGTCTGCTCCACGCTCGAGAAGGTGCGTGGCGAACGAGTGGCGGAGCATGTGCGGGCTCAGGTCGCGCGTGATCCCGGCCTGCACGCCGTACGATTTGAGGATTTTCCAGAAGCCGACGCGCGAGAGTGCCCCGCCGTCCCGTGCGTTGACGAACAACCAGGGCGAGGCTTTCTTTCGCACCAGCGCCGGCCGGCCATCACGGATGTAGTGGCGGACGCACTCGGCCGCCTCCTGGCCGAGCGGCACCATCCGCTGCTTGTCCCCTTTGCCGATGCAGGTGAGGTAGCCCTCCTCCAGGTTCAGATCGCCGCCGCGCAGCGAGACCAGCTCCGACACCCGCAGCCCGGTCGCATAGAGGACCTCGATCAGCGCCTGGTCGCGTAGTCCGCGCGGAGTACTCGTGTCCGGCAGCGCCAGGAGCCGATCGACCTCTTCAATCGACAGAAACCTGGGGAGCGCCGCCCAGGCGCGGGGGGGATGCAGGTCGTCGGCCGCGCTCTGATCCTGCTTGCGTTCGATCGCCACGAACCGGTAGAAGCCGCGGACGCACGCGACGGCGCGCGCGACCGAGCGAGGGGCGAGACCCGCCGACATCATCTGGCGGACGAACGCCTCCAGCTGCTGACGGGTGACCCACTCCGGCTGGGTCCCCTGCGTCTCGGCGTAGTTCGCCAGCGCCGCCAGGTCGCGAGCATAACTCTCGAGCGTGTTCGGCGAGAGGCGGCGCACGTCGCGCAGGAACGTCAGGTACTGGTCGATCACGGCTCCGTCACCCTGTCACCCGCCGACGAGATCGCGTCGTCGCGCCTCTGACCGTGCGCGGCAGCTGTTTGACACTCTTCCACCCGAGGAGTAGTGTAAGCGGTTGCTCCCCTACGGTGGGGGCCGAGAGATCAGCAGACGGAATCCCATTCATGCCGACGCAATCGAAGTGGCAGTCCCTCCCGACGGAAGCAATCAACCCGGCCAGCCTCGCGGTTGACAAGACCCCGGTCCCCGAGATCATCGACATGATCGTCAACGAGGATCGCAAGGTCGTCGCCGCGGTGCAGCGGGAAAAGGAACGAATCGCCCACGGGGTGGAGATCATCACGCAGGCGCTCCGCAAGGGCGGCCGGATCATTTTCATTGGCGCGGGAACGAGCGGACGTCTCGGCGTGGTCGAGGCGTCGGAAATCCCTCCGACGTTTGGGACCAATCCCCTCTCCGTCCAGGCGATCATGGCGGGCGGGCAGGAAGCGGTGTTCCGGGCGAAGGAAGGGGTCGAGGACAACTACGAAGAAGGCGCACGCAGCATCGGCCGCCTGCGCCTCACCAAGAAGGACGTCGTGATCGGCGTGTCGGCGAGCGGGATGACCCCATTCGTCCGCGGCGGCCTGACCCGGGCCCGCAAGTCCGGCGTCAAGATCATCTTCGTCACCTGCTGGCCGGGATCCGAGCTGCAGAACTTCGTCGATCTTCAAATCGCCCCGGCGGTCGGGCCGGAGATCATTGCCGGATCGACCCGCCTGAAGGCCGGCACCGCCACGAAGCTCGTGCTGAACATGCTCACGACGATTTCGATGATCAAGCTGGGCAAGACCTACGGCAACCTGATGGTCGACGTCCAGACCGGATCCGAGAAGCTGAAGGATCGCGCGCGGCGGATCGTGACGTTCGTGACCGGGCTCGACTACGACGCGGCCGACGCGCTGCTGAAGCGATCGAAATGGAACGTCAAGGTGGCGATCGTCATGCAGCGCGCGGACCTGACGATGGTGCAGGCGCTCCGGCGGCTGAAGAAGGCGCACGACTCGGTCGCGGAGGCAATCGGCGAAGACGCCGAACCGCGGCTTCGCGAAATCCTCGAATCGCGTAAATAGCTCTCACCGGTCCCCGACTCGCGACTCCCGGATCCGGGATCCCGGATCCCGAGCCCCGAGTCCCGGCTCCCGCCCTAAGCGGTCCCCAGCTTCTCCGCCGCTGCCGTATCCAGCATCACGTCCACGTCGTGATGCAGCTGCAGAAACGACGCCGGCAGGTCCGTCGTCAACGGGCCGTTGACGACGCGTTCGACGCAGCCGGCCTTCGAGCGGCCGGTAGCGAGCAAGACGATTGACCGCGCCCGCAGAATCGTCGCCATCCCCATCGACAGGGCTTCCGGCGGCACCGCCGCCGCGTCCCCGTTGAAGAGCGAGGCATTGCTTCGCCGCGTCTCCGGCTTGAGCGTGACGCGATGGGTCCGCGCTTCCAGTTCGTGCGCCGGCTCGTTGAACCCGATGTGCCCGTTGGTGCCGATGCCGAGGACCTGCAGGTCGATCCCTCCGGCCGCGGCGATCGTCCGCTCGTAGCGGCGGCACTCGTCCTCGGGGTCCGGGGCGCTGCCGTCGAGAAAGTGCCGGCGCTCCGCCGCGATATTGACGTGATCGAACAGGTGCCGCTCCATGAAAGCCCGATAGCTGCCCGGGTGCGACGCGGGAATGCCCAGGAACTCGTCCAGGTTGAACGTCGTCACGCGTGAAAAGTCGGCGCGGCCGTGTGCATGCAGCGTCGCGAGCTCGTGATAGAGCGCCACCGGGGTACGGCCGGTCGGCAGGCCGAGCACGAGCCAGGGGTTTACGGTCACCGCCGCGACGATGCGGCGTGCGAGGGCGCGGGCCGCGGCCCGGTCGGTCGGAAAGGTCGTCACGCGGGGACTGATCCTGATACTACGCAGGGTCCCCTCCGGCTGCTCCGCTGTCATCAATCCACTTTATAAGAAGGGACCACTACGTCGCCATGGGCGTGCTGCAGTGCGAGCGCGACCGCTCCGGCGGCCGGTTCGCGATCGAGCCGCTGCACCCGGCTGCCTGGGGCCGATACTGGAAGCCGCCGCTCGAGCTCCTGCTGCAGCCACGGCACGGCGCGGAAGATCCCGCCGGCGAGGATGAACGCGAACGGCCCGCCGACGAGTTCCAGCCGGCGCGCGACCGCCAGCGCCGACGCCTCGAGCTCGTTCGCCGCGCCGCGCAGGATGCCGATCGCCACGGCGTCGCCGCCGGAGAACGCCGCTTGCACGCACTGGGCCAGGGAGCCGATCGCCGCCGGCTTCAGGTTCGTGTGATAGACCTCGTGAATGAGCGACTGCGCCCGCGCCACATCGAAGTGCTGGAGGAGCAGAGGTGTGAGCGCCGTCGCGGGACCCCGCCGGTCCGCTTCACGCAGCACCGCGCGCAGCGCCGCGCGTCCGATCCAGTAGCCGCTGCCTTCGTCGCCGAGCACATACCCCCAGCCGCCCGATCGCGCCGCTTCGCCGCGGGCATTGCGGCCGTACGAGATCGACCCGGTCCCCGAGATGACCACGACACCAGGCTGCCCGGGCGCGCCCGCCTCAAGCGCGACCAGCGCGTCGTTGACGACGAGCACGCGCGCCTTGTGGCCGATACGCTTCATGATCCCGTGCACCACCGCCAGGTCGTCCGGCCGGTCGACCCCGGCGATCCCGAGGCAGATGGCCGCCGGCGCGAGGACCCGGCCGCCAATCGCCTCCTCCATCACCTGGTGCAGGA
>JBDTSX010000294.1:0-6554 GCA_039930925.1 Acidobacteriota bacterium
AGCCCTCGAACGCGATCTTGAACTTGCGCGGCAGGGTCGAGCTGAGCGGATGGCGAAGCAGGAACCTGGTCATCGCCTCGGCGTACGGCGTGACATCGAAGACCTCGTCCTTCGAGACTCCGGCGTACGGACAGGAGGTGATGTTCCGCACCGAGTTGCCGCACGCCTCGCGGGTGGTCATCCCGGACTCGGCGACCCGACGCATCGCCGGCTCCATGTCGTGCAGCGGCACGAAGTGCAGCTGCATGTTCTGCCGTGTGGAAATATGGCCGAACCCGCGCGAATGCCGCTCCGAGACATCCGCGAGCGCCTCGAACTGCGCCGCATCGAGGATCCCCTGGGGAATCTTGATCCGGAGCATCTGGTAGTCGGCGTCCTGCCGCTGCGCGTAGGTGCCGCGGAGCAGGCGGAACTTCCGCCATTCCTCGGGCGTGATCTCGCCGCGCTCGAACCGTCCGAGCATCGTGACGAAGGTGTCGATGTCGCCGGTGTCGGCAAACGAGAGCCGCGTCGGTCCGTAGGTTGTGGGATCGTCTGATACAGGCATGAAGTTTCTCAAGTAGCGGAAGACGCCACACGCGCCTCCACGGAAAGCGGCGACCCGGCATCCTGCGTGGCGAGCAGGCCGGCCAGGCCGGCGACTGCTCCAACCACGATGATGCCCGGCAGATCGCCATCAGCCGGAGGCACCTGCGCTCCGAGCGCGTCAAGGGTGCCGTGCCATTGGTCCGAACCCGGTCGGGACGCGCCGAACAGCAGCGCCGCCGGGGTCCGCGGCGGCCAGCCCGCGGCGCGGAGCTCGCGCGCAATCGCCGCGCGGTTCGTCACGCCCATCAGGATCACCAGGGTGGCGGCGCCGGGCGCGAGCGATCGCAGCACCGGCCCGTAGGACGCTTCCGCATGCCCTGAAACCACCACGAACGCGGAGGCGAGGCCGCGATGGGTCACCGGGATCCCGGCCAGAAGCGGCGCGGCCAGCGCGCTCGAGATCCCCGGCACCACCTCGCACGAAATTCCCGCGGCGGCGAGCGCCAGCGCCTCTTCGCCGCCGCGCCCGAACACGAAGGGATCGCCGCACTTGAGGCGGACGATGCGGTGGCCGCGGCGCGCTTCGCGGATCATCAGGCGATTGATGGCGTCCTGGCGGATGGCCGGACGGCCGGCGCGCTTGCCGACGTAGAAGCGGCGTGCGTGCGTCGCGTACTGAAGCGTGTCCGACTCGATCAACGCGTCGTAGAGGACGAGATCGGCTTCGCCGAGACGGCGGATCGCCTTGAGCGTGAGCAGCTCGGGGTCGCCGGGACCGGCGCCGACGAGCGAGACCAGGCCGATCATTTCACCAGCTCCGCGGCGCGGCGGGCGTCGTACAACGCGTTGAGCGCATCGAGGAGCTCGGGGCGACGCGCCTCCATCGGAATCTGCCGGGCGCGCCAGCTGCCGCGCAGTTCGCGGGCGCGGGCGCTCCAGCTCTCGAGATCGGCCGGCAGGAGCGCGTCGAGGCCTTCGCGGAGGAGGCCGGCCAGCGCCGGCGCGGCTCCGTCGGTGGAGATTCCGATCGTCACGCCGGCGCGACGCACGACCCCGCCGAGATAGACGCTGGCGTTGTCCGGATCGTCCACCGCGTTCACGAAGATCTGCCGCCGCTCCCCTTCTTCGGCGACGTGCCGGTTCACCTCCGGCGGCGCCGCCGCGACGACCAACCACGCGCCGTCGAGATCGGACGGCGCGAACGGCCGCCGCTCGACCGCCACACCCGCAGCCTCGATGTCCGCGCAGATCTCCGGCGCCACGACATCGAGCGCCGCGCCGGCCGCCTGCAGCGCCGCCAGCTTGGAGGCCGCCACGGGTCCGCCGCCAACGACCACCACGCGGCGGCCGTGCAGCTTCAGGTATACGGGGAAGAGCGCGATGAACAATCTCCTTGTGAACCCTAACAACAAAAGCCCGGGAAGTTTTCACCTCCCGGGCTTCGTCTGTCGTCTCGCTGCGTTGAACTGATACTTCAGGGTGTCAACGCGTAGACCGCAGGCAGGAAGCCCTGGGGTGCTGCCATACAGCAACAGCAACAATTACACGCGCAGGGATTCCCGGAGAACATTCAGGCAGTTATATCGTCCGGAGTGGCGCCAAGTCAAGCATAACCAGCCCGTCCGGCTCAGGTCCTCATGCCGGAAATGCGCGGTCAAGCTGCCTCCTCACCTCGTCGTAGTCGGCCGGCAGCTCCACCGGGCGGTTCGCGCCGGTGGTCTGGATGCCCGGCAGGGTGCCGGCATGGTATCCGGCCTTGAAGTCGGCGAACTTCAAGCCGCTGGCGGTCGAAATCACCACGACCCGCTCGTCCCGCCGGATCTCGCCGCGCGCGGCGAGCTTGATGAGCGCGGCCAGCGCGACCCCGGTATGAGGGCACGAGAACATGCCCGTCCGGTCGGCGCGCGCGGCGGCGTCGGTGAGCTCCTGTTCGCTCGCCTGCTCGACCGTTCCGCCGCATTTCTGCAGCGCCGCAATCGCCCGCCGCACCGACACCGGATTGCCAATCTGGATCGCTGACGCGAGTGTCGGCTTGGCCACGACCGGAGTGAACTGCCAGTTGTTCTTCGACGCGAGATACAACGGATTGGCCGCCTCCGCCTGCGCGGCGACCAGGCGCGGCACCCGCGACACCAGGCCGAGCGCGCGCATCATCTCGAACCCCGCGGCAAACGCGCTGATGTTGCCGAGGTTGCCGCCGGGCAGGACGACCACGTCCGGCACCTGCCAGTCGAACTGCTGCGCGATCTCGATCGAGGCGGTCTTCTGCCCCTCGAGCCGCAGGCTGTTCATCGAGTTGGCGAGGTAGACCCCTTCGTCGCGCGACAGCCGCTCGATGATCGCCATGCAGCCGTCGAAGTCGGTGTCGAGCGCGAGGACCAGCGCGCCGTTGGCCAGCGGCTGCACCAGCTGCGCCACGGTGATCTTGCCGCGCGGCAGGATCACGACCGCCGGAATCTCCGCCGCCGCCGCGTACGCGGCGAGCGACGCGGAGGTGTCGCCGGTCGAGGCGCAGCCCACCGCGCGGACGCCCTTGCCGTCGGCGATCATCTGGCGGACCATCGACACCAGAACGGTCAAGCCGAGGTCCTTGAAGGATCCGGTGTGCGAGTTGCCGCAGAGCTTCACCCACACGTCGTCGATCCCGACGCCGCGTCCGAACGCCTCGGCGCGAAAGAGGTTCGTGCCCCCTTCGTCCATCGAGACCACGTTGTCGTCCCTGATTTCGGGACAGACCCACTCCTTCTTGCCCCAGACGCTGGACCCGTAGGGCCAGGTGGTGCGCTTGTAGCGCTCGTCGAAGAGCCGCATCCAGGCCGCCGCGCTGCGATCGCGCAGCGCCTCGATGTCGTGGGCGACCTCGAGCAGATCGCCGCAGACCGGACACCGATAGATGACCGTGTCGAGCGGAAAGGTGCCCGCACAACCCGCGGAGCACCGGAACACAGCGTGGTAACTCAAGCTTCCCCCTGGCCCGCAGGCACGAGCGTGGACAGCACCGGCAGCACGATCGGAGCGACCAGATGGAAGTCGAACTCCGTCATCTCCTTCACGGCGCGATCGATCGCCGAGGCGGGCGCGGGATCGAGGCTGACGACGAAAGGACGCCGCGCGACCGGAAATCCCGGTTCCTGCAGAATCGCGTCGATGTTGATGTCGTGCCGCGCGAACACCGCGGCGAGGACGGCAATGATCCCCGGGCGATCGGCCACGGTGAACCGCACGTAGTGCGCGCTGATGAAATCTGGCGACACCCCGGCGCGGACCACCGGCGCGCCGACCGCGAGCGCGCCCGCCTCGCGCGCGATCGCGAGCAGGTCCGAGAGGACCGCGACCGCCGTCGGCTCACCGCCGGCGCCGAGCCCGCCGAAGGTGGTGTCGCCGCCGTACTGGCCGCGCAGCATGACCAGATTCTCGCTGCCGCGGACCCGCGCGAGCGGCGAGCCGAGCGGCACCAGCGCCGGCCCAACCGCCGCCGTCAGCGTCTGCGGATCGGCGGTGCGCTCGGCCCAGGCAATCTGCCGGATGGTGCAGCCCATTTGCTGCGCATACATGAAGTCCACCGCATCGATCGTGTCGATCCGACGCGACTGGATGGCGCTCGCCGGCACATGCGCGCGCAGCGCGACGTGCGCCAGGATCGCCAGCTTGGCCTGCGCGTCGAAGCCCTCGATGTCCTGCGACGGATCCGCCTCGGCGAGCCCGAGCGCCTGCGCCGCGGCGAGCGCCACGCCGAACGCGACGCGCTCGCGCTCCATGCGGCTCAGAATGTAGTTGCACGTGCCATTCAGGATCCCGGCGACGCGCAGCAGGCGGTCCCCCGCCAGCCCGTGCTCGATCGCCCGCACCACCGGAACACCGCCCGCCACCGCCGCCTCGAAGCGGACATGCCGCCCGGACCGATCCGCCGCCTCGAGCAGCTCGGGCCCGGCATGCGCGATCACCTGCTTGTTGGCCGTGACGACGGATTTGCCGGCCTCGAGGGCCCGGCGAATCCAGGCCTCGGCCGGCGCGCGGCCGCCAATCAGTTCGACCAGCACATCGACGTCGTCGCCGAGCGCTTCGTCGATATTCTCGGTCCACCGCACCGAGGGATCAACCCAGTCCACGCGTTTGCGCTGGACGTCGCGGTTGCAGATCACCGTCAGCTGGAGCTCGGGCGGAGCCAGATCCTGCAGCAGGCGCGCGACCGAGCGGCCGACGGTGCCAAAGCCGGCGATGGCGACGCGGCAGGGACGCCCGCCGCCGGCCGCAGTCCATGGCGCCGTCATGCCCGGATCCCCGAAATCTCACCGCGCTTGACCACCAACGTGTCTCCTTGTTCGACCAGCATTGCAACGCGACCGGGGCTGCCGGCGCGACCGCGGCCCCGCTCCAGTGGGAACGCGGCCATGTGGCCCGCCCCTGTCAAAAAAAAACCCGCTGGCGGTCAGGCCGGCGGGTGTGGGCTGCGCAGGGCCTTGACAGGCCGTTTTCAGGATGCGAGCGCGTGGACTCCGCCGCTGATGCCGATTCGCGTCGAACGGCGCGTTTCGCATCCACAGGACGTCACAGATAGCCGCGTGCAGGTCCACATCGCTATTGGACAAAGTATAGGCGTCCGGCTCGGGAATCGTCAAGAGTGGGACGGCGCATCATTAAGATTTTTTATGAAGATGAAAACATTATAAATTTGACTTCGCCAATCCACGGCGGCACCATTGACGTCATGCACGGCGACCTGATTCGCGTCATTCGCCTCGTTCTTGGCATCGTCCGGGTTCCCGGACGATGTGGCGATGCCTGACGGCGCTCGCGGAGAGATTCACTGAGCAAGGGCCGTCACTCGAATCCGGGGACGGCCTTTTTGCTTTCGGCGGCGGGATCAATCGACCGGGGACGCGGTGCCCCCGGCGCACACGGGAAAGAGGTTCGAGTGCGAGTCGCGTATCAGGGGGAACCGGGCGCATTCAGCGAGGCCGCGGTGCTGCGCCTCCTGCCCGGTGCGGATCCCCGGCCATACCCGACCTTCGACGAGGTGTTCGACGCGGTGCACGCTGGCGCGGTGGCACTGGGGGTCGTCCCGGTCGAAAATTCCATCGGCGGATCGATTCACCGCAATTACGACCTGCTGGTGGAACGCGACTTGGCGATTGTCGGCGAGGTGCAGGTGCCGGTGGTGCACAACCTGCTGGCGCTGCCCGGGGTGGAGCTCCACGACGTGCGCCGCGTGCTGTCGCACCCGCAGGCGCTGGCCCAGTGCGCGCGGTTTTTGCGCGGCCTCGAGCAGGTCGAGGCGATTGCCACCTACGACACCGCCGGGAGCGCGAAGATGGTGCGCGACGAGCAGCGGCGCGACACGGCGGCGATCGCGTCCGAGCGTGCCGGGCAGCTCTTCGGGCTTCGGGCGCTGCGCGCCGGCGTGCAGGACTACGACGACAACATCACGCGGTTCCTGGCGATCAGCCGGGAGCGCGCGCCGCTCGCCGCCCCGGACAAGACGTCGCTCGTGTTCACGCTGCGCAACGAGCCGGCCGCGCTCTTCAAGGCGCTCAGTTGTTTTGCGCTCCGCGGGCTCGATCTCTCGAAGCTCGAGTCCCGTCCGGTGCCCGGGCGGCCGTGGGAATACCTGTTCTACGCGGACGTCGCCGCCGCGCGCGAGGATCTCCAGTGCACGCGCGCGATGGTGCACCTGGCGGAGTTCGCCGCGTCGCTGCGGACGCTGGGGTCGTAGCCTCGCTGGCGCGAGGCCGAGACTCCTGCGGCGGCCGTCGGCGGCGGGTCCCAGGCTGCCGCAGCGCGACCACTTCCGGGTGCGCCCGTGCAACCGGGCCCGACCATTCAGGCGGACGCGGAACCCCGCGCAAACGCCGCTATCCAGCAGGAAGGACTTCGACGTGGCTGACGAGACCGTGCGACCGCTCAAGTGGCAGAGCGGTGGCATCACCGATGGACCGAGCCGGGCCGCCGCGCGCGCCATGCTCTTCGCGTCGGGGTTCACCCGGACCGACCTGGCGCGTCCGGTCATCGGCGTCGCGAACACCTGG
>JBDTSX010000295.1:0-6539 GCA_039930925.1 Acidobacteriota bacterium
TGTTGCAGGGCGTCGAAAGATCGTCAAGGTTCCGCTCGACGGCGGAGCGCCGGTGCCGCGTGCCGTCGTCGCCGACAATGGAGGCCTTGACTGGTCTGCAAGCGGCGACATCGTGTTTGGTCCCGGCGTCATGGAAGGACGCAACGGACTCAGTCGCGTCAGCGCGAACGGCGGAGGTACGCCGCAGCCGTTCACACACGTCGACAGCACGCGGAAGGAGCTGAGCCATGAATGGCCGCGAGTCCTCGCCGACGGGAATACGGTGCCGAACGTCAGGTAGTCGCACCCGCCCGCCGCTTCGATGGCGGCCGCTTCATCCTCGCCGTGGATCGACCTGCCGACAATGAAGCCAGGCGGCGAGAGCTGCCGCACCTCCGCCGCCGTGAACGAGTCGGCCCGCAGGTGGACGCCGGCTGCGCCCGCCGCCAGCGCGACATCGAGCCGGTCGTTGACGACAATGCGCGCGCCGGTGCCGGCGGCGGCGTCAACCGCGGCGCGAACCAGCGCGGTCAGCGCCCGGCCGTCGAGGTCACGCTCCCGGATCTGGATCAGGTCCACGCCGCCATGCGCGGCGTCGCGAATGATGTCGAGGAGTGGCCGGCCGGCGGCGCGGCGATCGGTTACCAGGCAGAGTAGCGGGTACGTCAAGGTTCACGGTTCGCGACGCGCGTCTGGCGCCCGGCGAATCGCGGGGCGAACATGCCGGCGAGCTCCGCCAGGCCGGCGAGCACCGTGATCGCGCCGATCCCGGACACGGCGCCCCGGACGAACAGGTTGGCGAAGAATCCTTCCAGCAGTGGCAGATGCCGCGCGAAGAAGTTGCGATCCCAGGACGGAAACCAGGGGGCGGCCATCAGGACCACACCAGCCTCGAGAAAATACGCGGCGAGCAGGACGCGCGTCATGAACGAGATGATCAGCCTCCGGTCCGGACGCGGGCGAGCCGTTCAGCCCGTTCGGGGACGTCGCGATAGTCCTCGGCATCAGCCTGCAGCTCGAGGAACACGCCGAGCGCTCTCGCGGTTTCCCCTTCTTCCTCCAACGTGACGCCGAGATCGTAGAGCAGCGCCCGGGCATCCTCCTCGCTCGGCGCGGAGGCCTCGGCGGCGCGCTCGAGCCACTCGATCGCGTGAGGCATGTCTCCTTGTTCCTTGTAGAGACGGCCGAGCAGCGAGCCCGCCTCGAACCGCTGCTTCGGCGAACGGGCGGCGGTCTTCAGCGAGGACACCGCTTCCTCGAGCATGCCCATCTCGAGATACGTCCTCGCGAGCTTCATATGCTGCGCGGACTGGTCGGCGGCGGCCTTCCCGGCGGCCGCCTTGCGCGCCGATTCCTTGCGAAGCCCCTTGAACACGTCGTCGAGCGCGGCGGGCTCGGGCGGCGCGGCATTGCCAGTTTCGCCCAAATCGCCCAGCGCGCTCGTCAGGTCGATCTCGAACGAACCGCCCGGCTTCTCCTTTGGCGTCACGGCGGACACCGCACTGGCGGCAGCGGTCGGCGCCGGCCTGGGCTTCTCGGGTGCGAGCCCGACGTCGAGCAAGAGCTCGACTTCCGGCTCCTCGTCCGGCGTCTCCACCGGACTCTCCGCCGGGACGGCGACCGGCTCGTCGCTGACCGGCTCGTAGAAATGGTCGGTCGCCATGAACGGCGTCTGCCCACTCAAGCGCTCCGCGATCACGGCATCGGGCTCGGATACCCGGAGCATGACCAGCGCCTTGCGAAACCGCTCGATGTGCGCGGCTTCCCACGGCTCCCGCGCCACGAGATCTTCGGCGATGACGCGCGCCTCCGCGGCCTGCGATGCGGCCAGGTAGGCATCGGTCAACTGGGCCTGCGTCTCGTACATCGCGGTCTCCAGACCGCCGTCGACGCAAATCTCGACCAGCTTGAGGAGCGCGGGAATGTGAGTCGGGTGGCGGGTCACGAACTCCTGAAGCACGGCGGCGGCGTCATCGAAATTCGACTCGGACAGCGCGGCCTCGACGACCGCATCGACGCAGACGAACGCGGCCTCGGGGGCCTCGGCGGGCATGGTCCAGGCGAGCTCGACGATGGTGTGACGCAGCTCGCGATCGAGCGCGAGCATCTGCGTCAGAATCCCGCGCGCCTCGTCGAAGTTCCCCGCGCGCAGCTCGATGCCGGCCAGCGCCCCGAGGAGCGCCGCATCGTCCCCGGCGCTGGCCCGATCGAGGTACTGCCGCGCCGCCTGATCATCGTGGGCGTCCACGGCCTCCTTCGCCAGGATGACGCGGCTGGAGTTGTCGCCGGGGTTGAGGCGCACCGCCTCCTTGAGCGCGCCGAGCGCCTCGGCATTTCGACTCTTGGCCGAGAGGTCGTCGTAGAGCTCGCGGAACCGCGCCGCGGCGCCCTCCGCGTCGCCGGACAGCTCGAGCACCCGGGCGCCGGCGAGCCGCGCCTCGAAGTCCGTCGGATCGAGCGTTCCCAGCCGTACGATGATCTCGTCGGCACCCTTCTTGTCGCCGCGGGCGCGCCGCCGGGTGACCACCGCGCCGAAGTAGGTCTTGGCGTCCTTCAGCAGACCCTGGCGCGCCGCGATGTCGGCCAGGTTCAGCTGCGCCACTTCATCGTCCGGCGCAATCTTCAGGATCTTCTTGAAGAGCGCGGAGGCCTTCGGGTAAAAGCCTTCGGCGTAGAAGTGGTCGGCGATGCGGGTATATTGCGCGACCGCCTTGTCGGTTTGCGCGGCTCGGACGTAGAGGTCGCCGAGGGTGTTTGCCGTGTTCCAGTCGCGGGGCTGGTCCTCGACCACGCGTACGTACTCCGCGATGGCGGCGTCGAGACGCCCCTGACGCAGCAGTTTTTCCGCTTTTTTCAGCGTGTCTTCACGATCGAGGGGCAACGACTTCTTCTCCACGGACCGCCACGGGACTGGAGGCCTCTACCCGTCCATCCTATCAAACAGGGACAGGGGCCGGAACGAACGGCGGTGGATATCGGAATAGCCGAAGCGGGAGACGGCCTCGAGGTGATCTCGCGTCGCATAGCCTTTGTGGCGATCAAAGCCGTAGCGGGGGTCGCGGGAGTGCATCTCCAGCATCATCCGGTCGCGCGTCACTTTCGCGACGATCGAAGCGGCGGCAATCGCCGTGCAGCGGGCATCGCCGTGAACGACCGCGCGCTGCGCCATTGGGAGGCCGGGGACCCAGAAAGCATCGACCAGGACGAAGTCGGGCAACGGCGCGAGCTTCAGCACCGAGCGCTGCATCGCCCGCAGGGAGGCCTGGTGAATGTTGATGGCGTCGATTTCGAGCGGCTCGGCGCCGGCCACGCTCCAGGCGACCGCGAGGCGGGTGATCTGCTCGTAGAGCCGGACGCGCTCGAGCGCGGTGACGGTCTTGGAGTCGGAGATGCGCGGGATATAGCGGTCGGGATCGAGAACCACCGCGGCGGCCACGACCGGGCCCGCAAGGCAGCCGCGCCCGACCTCGTCCACGCCGGCGACCAGGTTGAAACCCAGCCGCCGGATGGTGTTCTCGATCGTCCTGAACGCGCGGACCTTGACCACGGAAAAGTGGCCGGAGACTAGACCGTCTGCTTCCTGGCGGCGTCCTTCATGCGCGCCGCCTTGCCCTTCAGCTCGCGCAGGAAGTACAGCTTGGCGCGCCGGACGCGGGCCGTCCGCACGACGTCGATCTTGTCGATGATCGGCGAGTGCAGCGGGAAGATGCGCTCGACCCCCTGGCCGAAGGACACCTTGCGGACCGTGAACGTCGCGCGCGCACCGCCGCGGTGCATCCCGATCACCATGCCTTCGAACACCTGAATGCGTTCCTTGTCACCTTCACGGACCTTCACGTGGACCTTGACGGTGTCCCCTGGCTTGATCGCCGGGCGCTCCACCATGTTGCTGCGCTCGACGGACTCAACGGCGTTCATCAGAATGCTCCTTCTCTCGTTCAGCCAACAATTCCCCGAGCAGCGCCATGTCTTCCGGATCCAGCGAAACGTTCGCCAGCAGATCCGGGCGCTGCTCCAGCGTGCGGACCAGTGCCTCGCGCCGCCGCCACCGCTCGATCTCCCGATGGTGGCCCGACAGCAGCACGGGCGGAACCCCCATGCCGCGATAATCAGCCGGCCGCGTGTACTGCGGGTAGTCGAGCAGGCCGCGCGAAAACGAATCGCGCGCCACCGACTGCTCGTCTCCGACGACGCCCGGGACCAGCCGCGCCACCGCGTCCACGATGACCAGCGCCGGCAACTCACCGCCCGACAGCACGTAGTCTCCCACCGACAGCGTCTCCGTCGCGAGATGCGCGCGGACCCGCTCGTCCACCCCTTCGTACCGGCCGCACAAGACCGCGATATGCGCCAGGCCACTCAGCCTGGCCGCGTCGGCGTGCGCGAAACGCGGTCCGTCCGGCGACGTCAGGATCACCGCGTCGGGCTTGCCTCTCGACGCCTCGATGTGCGCCACCGCCGCAAACAGCGGCTCCGGCTTGAGCACCATGCCAGGGCCGCCGCCAAACGGCATGTCGTCCACCACGCGGTGCCGGTCGGTCGTGTGCTCGCGCAGGTCGTGCACCTTGACATCGAGCCGCCCGCGTCCGATCGCCCGTCCGACGATGCCTTCCGCGAGCGGCCCGGCGAGCATCCCCGGAAAAATCGTGACGATGTCGATCTTCACTGAAGTCTCAGGACTTGCCCGCCCGGTACAGCTCGATCAACCCCTCCGGCGGGCTGACCGTCACCCGCCGCGCCGGCAGGTCCACGCTGACGCAGATGTGCTCCACCAGCGGAATCATCACGTCGCCGTCCACCACGAGGTAACTCCGCTCGAGGGTGCCTTCAACGGCCGTCACGCACCCGACCAGCGCGTCGTCCGTATCGCGCACTTCACAGCCAACCAGATCGTGGCGATAGAACGTGCCGTCGGGCAGCGGCGCCAGCGCCGACTGCGGCATCCACAACTCCGCTCCGGCCAGGCTCTCGGCATCGTCCATCGTCTCGATGCCCGCGAACGAGACGATCGGGCGACCCTGATGAAACCGGACCGCGGTGATCTCGCGCTCCACGGTGCGGTCGGCCGGCCCGACCTGAAGCAGCTGCCCGACCTTGAACCGGTCGTCCATGAAGTCGGTGTCGGGATTCACGATCACCTGGCCACGGATGCCGTGCGGCCGGGCGACGCGGCCTACGAGAATCAGTTCGTCGGTAGCCATCACAGTGCGGTTCGACGGCCGAGCGGCGGCCGCCTGCCCCGGCTACGCGTCGTCCCGGAATTCGAGCGTGACCCTGGTGCCTTCGAGATCGGCGGCCGCACCGACCAGCGTGCGCATCGCCGCCGCGGTCCGACCCTGACGGCCGATCACCCGTCCGAGATCGCCGGGGGCCATGAACAGCTCCACGAGCGTCTGCCCGTTCTGCGCCCGCTCGGTGACGCGAACCGCGTCCGGATGATCCGCCAGCGTGCGGGCCACCACCTCGACGACGTCCCGGCAGCGGCTCACGATGCCGGCTGGGCGGCGGCAGGCTCCACCGGCGCCGCGGGCATGCGCGCCACGAGTGTACGGACCGTATCCGACGGCACGGCGCCGAGCTTCACCCAGTGATCCAGCCGTTCGCGCTTGATCTCGAGCGTCTCCGGCTGCGTGCGCGGATTGTAGTGCCCGAGCACCTCGACAAAGCTGCTGTCCCGCGCCGTCCGTGAATCGGTCACGACCACGCGGAAGAACGGCCGCTTCTTGGAACCCGTACGCCTCAAACGAATCGCCAGCATCTCTCTTGAACCTTTCAAACCAGAACCAGAACCGGAACCGAACTTGAACCGAACCGAACCGAACCCAACCCCAACCCCAACCCGAACCCAACTGAAACCGTAAAACCCGACCTAAAATCCAAAACCTAAAACTCTAAAACCATGAAGCGTCCCATTACCCCCGCTTCATTAGTCCCTTTACCATCCCCAGCCCGCCGCGCTTGCCGGCGACGCCCGCCATCCCGCCCATCGCCTTCAGCATCTTCTTCATCTGAACGAACTGCTTGAGCAGACGATTGATGTCCTCGGGCGTGGTTCCGCTGCCCCGGGCGATGCGCTTGCGGCGGCTGCCGCTGATCAGTTGATGGTTCTGGCGTTCCTGGGGCGTCATCGAGTTGATCATCGCCTCGACGCGATCGAGCTGCCTGTCGTCGATCTTCTCGCGATTGGCCGCCAGCTCCTTCATGTTGCCCATGCCGGGGATCATCCCGAGGATCTGCTCGAGCGGACCCATCTTCTTGATGGTGCGCAGCTGGTCGCGGAAATCCTCGAGGTTGAAGTCGTCCTGCCGCAGCTTGCGTTCGAGCTTTTCGGCGTCCTCGGCCGAGACAGCCTCTTCGGCCTTCTCGATGAGCGACAGCACGTCGCCCATCCCGAGCACGCGCGACACCACCCGATCCGGATGAAAGGGCTCGAGATCCTGCAGCCGCTCGCCGCTGCCCACGAAGGTGATCGGCACGCCGACGACGCCGACGACCGACAGCGCGGCGCCGCCGCGCGCATCGCCGTCCATCTTCGAGAGCACCACGCCGCTGATGCCGAT
>JBDTSX010000296.1:0-6529 GCA_039930925.1 Acidobacteriota bacterium
GCCTCAAGGCGGAAGCCACGGGTGCACAAATGGCCTCAAGGCGGAAGCCACGGGTGCACAAATAGACTCAAGGCGGAAGCTACGTTCGACATGCTACTTCGGCGCCGCCGCGGCGACCCAGGCGTCAACCAGCGCCAGCGACGGGCCGCCGCGGGCCCGATAGGCATCCGCGAGGCGAACCATCCGTGCGCGATCCTGCTCGATGCTGCCGACCGGGCGGTCGCTCTCGAAGGCCTCGTAGAGCGTCAAGAGCGCCAGCGAAAGTGATGGCTCATCGTCGGCGTGCGCCGCGATCAGTTCGTCAACCGCCTGCAATCCTTCGGCGTACTTTCCGGCAACCAGCGCGGCAACCGCGAACTGCCGCTTCAGGTCTTCGTCCTGCGGCCAGCGCGCCAGGGCGCCGCTGACAGCTTCGAACGCGAGATCGCGCTGCCCCTGCCGCAGCAGCGCGTCTGCGAGGAGCTGGTGCACGGCAACCGTCTCCCCCTCCTTGATCAGCGCGGTGCGCCAGGCGGCGGCGGCCTCCTTGTCGTGGCCGCCCGCGGCATAGCAGGCGCCGAGATAGACCATCGCCGGGTAGAAATCCGCCGACACCCGGATCGCGCTGCGGAACGCCTCCGCCGCGGGATCGAGCTGTTTCTGCGACAGCAGCGACAGCCCCCTGACAAACGCCGCAACCGGCGCGTCCGCGGCGACGGACTGCGGCACGATCAGGTCGCCGAGCGATCCCGCGCGGGCGCGCTCGAGCAGATCGTGGATGCCGGGGGCCGCGGAGTCAGGCCGGGCGGCGACGCGATCGAGAAACGCGTTGAGGATCTTCGGGGCGAGCACCTGATCGAACCGGAACGGGCGCACCGCGCCGACCGTGCGGATCGACGCCGCCGCCGGGGCGGTCCGGCCGACGACGGTCTCGGCCGCGCTCCCGTCCGCTCGCGCAATCGGCACCGCACTGGTCACCGCGAGCGTCCGGCGCAGATCGCCGACCGGATCGCCGCCGGATTTCACCGTGGCGCGCACGACGTAGGTTCCGGGCGGCAGCACGCGCACGTCGGTCACTGCCTGCGCGAGCATTGAGCCTCCTTTGAGATCCGGCGTCAGTGACGCATTGGCCTGGATCAGGGCCGGGCCGTCGGCTGACGCCGCGATGTCGAAGACCACCGCCGCGCCGGCGAGCTTCGCGGTCTCCCCCTGGAGGTCCACTTCGAGCGCCAGGCGTTCCCCCTGCTGCACGCTGTCCAGCAGCACGCGCGGCGCGGTCTCGGGCGCGTCGGGCACGCCGATCAACAGCGGTCCGGTCGCCGAGAACGCGCCAAGCGGCACCGCACGCGCCTCGACCCGATGCTCCACCGAGCCGACCCGGCCGGCGCTGTCCATGATCGCGATGCGCACGATGTAGCTGCCCGGCATGACCGGGAAATTGGTGGAGAACGACATGCCATCCCCGTGTGTCTCGGGGACCGGGGGCTCGGCTGAAAGAACCTTTTTTCCGTCGAGATCCCTCAGGACGACCTGTACCGTCGCCTCCCCTGGCTGCATGCGCGACGCTTCGCCGGCGATCACCAGCTTGACTCTGCTCCGATCGTCGGGGTCCGCGGCGAGATAGCTGGTCACGCGCAGTCCGAGGCCGGTCGCCGGGATCGGCGCGTCGAGCGCCGAGCCAAGACGCGCGGCCCAGTCGCGATCCTCGTAGGCGCGCAGATCGAAGAGCTCGCGAGCCCGCGCCGTGGCGCCGCTGCGCGCGACGCGGACTTTCAGATGGCGCGCCTTGCCGTCCAGATCCGTCGGATCCTTTTCGACGCCAACGCGGTAGTACCCGGTCAGCTCCCGTCCAAGGCGGCTGAACGCGGCGTCGGCATTCACTTCGGCGCGGAAGTATGCGCCTCCGGTCATCTGGGCCAGGGTGTCGAGCGGCCCGGAGTGAAGATATTGATCGCGAGCCGGGCTCGTCGACATCATCCGCCGGTCCGCGGAGAACGACGAGGTCGGGACGAAGAGCGTGTAGAGCGTCGCCCGGGCGGCAGCCGCCTCCGTCGCCACGCTGCTCAGGATCGAATTCTCTTCGCGCTCGTCGAGCGGCCAGCCGCCGGAAATGAGGATGACCGTCTTGTCGCCGCGAACCCGCGCGAGCTTCGAGAGCACCTGACGAAGCGACATCAGGCTCGCCTGTGAGGTCATCTGCGCGACACGCCAGGTTGACTCGGCCTGCATCTGCAGGTCGCGCGAGCATGAGTCCCTGCCGAAGATCGAGCCGACCCCCGCGCCGCCGGTGGCGCCGCCGCCACCACTGCCGCCGGCGCCAGTCGCCGTCCCGCCACCGGTGGGCGCGCCTCCCGCGCCGCCCGCCCCACCCGCAGGTGCGCCGGTGCCACCGCCGCCGCCCGCCGGACCAGGTCCCGTCGCGCCCCCGGTCGGTGCACCGACCGGTCCGGCGGCTGCGCCGGCGCTCGAAGCGGAGATCGAACCTCCGCTCAGACCGCATTCTCGTTCGGCCACGGCGCGCAGCGCGAACGTGCCGCGATTGGCAATATCGCGCGCTTCCGACAGACTGCCGGAGTCCCACGTGGACAGAGTCCTGGGTGTTCCGGGCACGCGCTGGAGCGCCTCGCGGACGCGGTCGTGCGACCACGTGAACTCGATCGTCGGGCCCACCGGCAGGACCATCATCGCCGAGCGATCGGCAAACGTGAGCCGGTCCAGGAAGCCGGAGGCCGCCCGCGCGACGTCGCGCAGGCCGCCGGGATCGAGCGTGGACTGGTCGACGATGAAGACAAACAGGCGGCCCACGCCGCCCCCCTCGTTGGTGCTGAGCGGCACGATTTGATCGCGCCCGGGCGCGCCGGGCTGAAGTGCGGCCACGTCGATGAACTCGGCGGTGATCACTCTCCGCGGCTGCCCGCCGACGGTCACCGTGAAGTCGGACGGCTTGAGGTCGCGGAGCGGCTGCCCCTGCTTGTCCACGACACCGACGTCAACCGTGACGAGCTCGGTGCCGCTGCGAAACGACGGCAGAGGGTTCTGTCCCGCCTGCTGCGCCGACAACAGCAGTCCGCTGCACCCGAACAGAATCGCCGCGATGGTGTTGCGTGCCCGCATCATTCCCTCCCTGCCGGCCGCGGTGCCGTGACCTGGTATCCCTGCCGAGCGCGGATGTCGAACTTGCCCGTCCGTACGCGAACCTTGATGTTGCGCCAGCCCTGGTCGCGGGAAAGATTGGTCGAGGCATACGACAGCACGTACTGGTTCGCCAGGTCCGCGACAATCTCGTCGAACACCCCGTCGAGCTCCTTCGTGTTGCGTGGAAAGAACGGCCGGCCGCCGGTCGCGCGGGCGTAGCTCTCGAGGCTGCTGCGCAGCCGCGGCTCGGTCGCTCCTGCGCCAAAGCCCACCGTGTAGAGCATCGCGTCGCTCGCCTGCACGCGCGCCATCGCGGCCTCGCGGCTGGTCAGGCTGTTGCGATCCTCTCCATCCGAAAAGATCACGACACCCTTGCGGCCCCAGTCGCGGCTCACCAGATCGAGCACCCGCACGGTCGCGTCGTAGAGCGCCGTCCCGCCCCACGAGCTCAGGAGATCGACCGCCTGCTCCCGCACCCGCGCATCCTTCTCCCGCTCGGCCACCGTAAAGGTGATGTCGTTGAAGCCGAGCAGCGTCGCCGCATCACCGGGCCGCAGCTTCGAGAGCAGCTGCTTGACGGCGGCTTTCACCTCGCCGAGCGCGCCTTCCATACTGCCGCTGACATCAATCGCCAGCACCAGATCGAGCGGCGAGCTCTCGCTCGCCAGACTCGCGATCGGCTGCCGCACCCCGTCCTCGAACAGCTCGAAGTCCTGCTGCTTCAAGCCGCGCACGAAGTTGCCATGGTCGGTGACGATGACCGGCACGAGTACGGCCTCGGTGCGCACCTGCTCCACGTACCCTAGATCCTTCGTCCGCACGTTCTGCACGAGGCGTTTGCCATCGGCGAAGGTGGCGACGACGCGAATGTGGTGGCCGCGGACGACTTCGCCGGGATCCCAGGGGCAGCCGAAGGGAGGGTGGTCCGCGGAGCACACCAGACGACCGTTCGCGAAAAAGGTCACCGACTCGACCGATCGAGCCGCATCTGCGGGCTCGATCAGCGCTTCGAGCCGGGAGGGGCCGCTGACCAGCGTGTCTGCCTCGGGTGACGTGATCCGCAGCGTGGGCGACTGCGCGCCGGCAATCGACGCCGCCGCGACGGTAGCGGCCAGGGATGCGAGCCCCCAGGTTTTCATCGCGGCGCTCCGCGGCCGGCAGCCGACGCCGACGGGTCGGGCGCGTCGCCGATCGGCACGAGCGGACCGTCGGTCGTGAGCAGAGCGAGATATTCCTCCACCTGTTCGGCTCGCAGACCGTGGACGAACTCGACCAGGCCGCGGCGATCGTCGGGATCGCGAGTGATCGCCATGTTGACGAAGTCGAATGTGGCGGACGCCAGCACCGGCGCGGCGAGCGCCGCCGGCATGCGCAATTCCGCGAGGAGCTCCGCCAGACGAAGGTTCAGGTCCGGGAACGTGCTGGCAAGCAACCCGCCATTCCAGTGCCCGGCGAGCGATTCCCACGGGCGGCGGTCGAGCAACTGCAGGCAGAGGCATCCCACTCGGGGATCGGCCTGGGCGCCCCAGGCGTCGAGCCGGTGATCCACCGGCATCGTCTCCAGTCCGAGCCAGAGCAGCTCGGTCGGGGACAGAAAGAAGCGGACCCGCGCGGGGTCATGCGCAACCACCCAGGGCAGCAGCGTCCGTCCGATCGGACCGAGATGGATCTCGGCTGCGATGTCCCTGGCTTCCGCCGCGGTGCGGGCGGCGGCCAGTCTCGCGCGGCCCTTCTTGATTGCCGTCGCGATCGTGTCGCGATCTGAATCGGTCAGCGCCGCCGGTTCGACGAGTGCGATCGTTTCGATGAACGTGCGCCGGTCTTCGTTGCCCACGGTCGGTTTCCGGGAGAGCGGCTTCAGCGAAACGCGCCGCAGCGAGAACTCGGCCACCGCGACGTCGAGATCGAGGAGCGACCCGCTCATGTGCCATCCGCGATTGCCCTTGACGTCGGGAAGCGGACGGCGCCACGCGACGGCGCGGCCCGTGCCATTCGGACCGAAGCCAAAGTCATGACGACGGGCGAGGTCGGTGACCGACCCAGGCCCGCGCTCCGGTTGCCCAAGAGCGGCCGCGTAGGTGAGATCCAGGAGGCCACGGGCAAGCAGGTCGTCAGCGACCAGGTGCAGGAGCGGGCTGACGCGACGCGCGGCGCTGGCGTCGCCGTCGGCACGGCGTGCCGCTCGGCGCAGCACCGACGTCACCTCCTCGAGCGACCGCATCGTCGCCGGCGCGCCAGTCGGTGCGAGAGCCTTTGCCAGCTGCTCGACGCGGCTGGCCGTGTTACCGAATGCGGCGGCGGTGGTTCCGTTCGCGGCGAGGTCGTCCGCGATCGAGACGAGCGCAACCGACCGGGACAGATCGCGGCGGGGATGGTCGCCGAGCAGGCGTTCGATGCGGGCCGCTTCCGCGCCGGCGAAGTCGAGACGATAGCGGGTCCCTTCCCAGTCGATGAGCAGGGGCTCCGCCAGTGCCGGCCCGGCGAGAACGTTCAGCAGCGACCGGTCGATGAAATCAGAGGCGTCTGGCGGGTCGGTTCCGTTCGGTGGTCCGGACCGGCCGGCAGGCCAGGACGTCTCCGCCGAAGACTGCCCGGCCCGCTCACGCGCCTGCGTGGCTGCCCACGCGCCCAGCCAGCGCGCCAGCGCGCCGTCGTAGTCGCCTTTTTCAGTGACGTCGATCGCGCAGAGCGAGGTCACCACCTGCGACAGCGAGGTCGAGGGGATGCTCCCCCGAGACGCCGCACGGGTCACGAGGGCGAGCGCACCCTGGAACTGCACCAGGCTGCGGAGGGCGCGCGTTTGGTCGCCGATCGCGGACAACCGGGCAGCTCGCCGGCCGGCCGCGGCATAAGTGGCGAGGTCACGGGAGCCTGTGCGCTCGAGGGCTCCGATCACCGCCGGGTACGCGTCGGCGGCACGAACGGCATCGACGGCGTCGCGCCACGTCGCCGGCGTGACCTGCCGGATGTTGCGCGAGGCGAAGAGGACCGCCCCATACCGGGTGTTGAGCTCCGCCGGATCGCGCGCAAACACCTGCTCGGTCAACCAGGCGAAGTCAACCGGACCGCCATCGCCGACCGGTCGCGCTTCCTTCTCGACAGCCGGCGAATCGCTGCCGGCGAACGCGGTCCGCCAGAAGGCTCGGGTGCCGGGGAGGACGGGCCGCCCGGCCGCGTCAACCGGCAGCTCGGCGAGGAGCACCGCGGGGTCGCGCGCGGGACGCGAGAAGGCACGACCGTCAGCCTTCCAGCCAAGGGCTACGTGCTCGAACATGGCGAAGAGCCGGCGGGCCGCCGAGATCCGCGCGTCAGCGCTCGGTGAATCGAGACTGAGCGCGAGACGCTGCTGAGCGGGCGTCAGGTCGGCCATCGCGCTGAAGAAATAGGCCAGCCTGCCGTCGTCGGACTCGAGCAG
>JBDTSX010000297.1:0-6523 GCA_039930925.1 Acidobacteriota bacterium
AAGAGCTCAAGCTCATGCTTTCACTGGTCAGGCCGAAGCACTTCGTGCCGATACACGGGGAGTACCGTCACCTGGCGCTCCACGCCAGGGTCGCCTCTCGTGTCTCCCGGGAGACCAAGGTCCTGCTCGCCGAAAATGGCGATGTGGTGCGGTTCGACGACGACGGAGGACGAATCGCCGGGAAGGTGCCGGCGGGGCGGATCCTGATTGACGGGACGCGCAGCGGCGAAGTCGGCGACGAGGTGCTCAGGGACCGGCGCCACCTCGCGGGAGACGGCCTGGTGGTCCCGGTCGTGACGATTGGAAAGCAGTCCGGCGTGCTCGAAGAGACCCCGGACGTGATTACCCGCGGGTTCGTCCTCGATGCGCGCACCGAGGCGCTGCTCAAGGAGATCCCGTCGCTCCTGGCGGCGACGCTCGAGCGCGCCAGCGTCGAGGAGCGCACGGACCCGGGGCTCATCAAGGAGAAGATTCGCGTGGACTTGCAGCGGTTTTTCCGAAAACGCTCGGGACTGCGGCCGCTCGTGGTGCCCGTCGTGATGGAGATCTGACGTGGCAGGATCGGCTCTCTCCCGCCGCCTCAGCGAGTTCGTCGGCGTCGCGCTGTTCGCGCTGGCGCTGATCTGGGTGATCGCCCTGGCCAGTTACAGCGCGTCCGACCCGGTGTGGTTCTTCAACACCGGCTCCGGCCACGCGCCGGCCAACTTTGCCGGACGGATCGGCGCGTTTGTCGCCGAGCTGTCCTACCAGCTGCTCGGGTATGCCGCCTACCTGGTTCCGATCGTCGCGATCGTGATCGGCTGGCATTACTTCTGGTGCCGCGCCGTGGACGCGGCCTATACGAAGTTGATTGGCGCTGGACTGCTGTTCGGCTGCGTCTCCGCCTTCCTGTCGCTCGCGTTCGGCGCCATGGACGGCCACAACAAAGGCTTCCGCGCCGGCGGCTACATGGGGGACTGGCTCGCGAGCGGTCTTGCCGAATACCTGAACCGGTCCGGCTCGATCATCCTGATCCTCACGCTGCTGTTCCTGTCGATCATCCTCTCCACGCAGTTCTCGTTCGGGCGGCTGTTCTCCGTCGTCGGGCAGCTCGGGCGCGACCGGATTGCCGCGGGGTTCGGCGCCTACCAGGAATGGCGCGAGGAGAAGCGGCGCGAAAAACAACGGCAGGAGGTGTTGAAGAAGCACCTCGACAAGGCGCCGAAGGACGGCCGGCCCGACTCCAAGCCACAAATAGCGACGAGGATGGATCCGCTCGACCTGCCACCGGCACGTCCCGCCGCGAAGCCGGTTCTCGCAGACGCCTTGGGCGAGGAGACGAAAAAGCCGTCGCGCACCGCCGCCATGGTCGGCGCGGCGGCGGCAGCGCTGAAGGCGGCGTCGTCGCGCCCGACGCCGACACGGGCGACGATCAAGCGGCCGCCTCCCCCGCCGATCGAGACGACCCTACCGCTCTCGGACGCCGAGCGCGGCCCGGCCGAACGCCGCGGCACCTACGTCACTCCCCCGCTGGCGCTGCTCGACGCGCCGAAGGGAGAACGCAAGATCGACGAGCGCGAGCTGATGGACGGCGCGCGCCTGCTCGAGGAGAAGTGCCGCGAGTTCTCGGTCGAAGGCACGGTGGTCCAGATCCATCCCGGTCCGGTCGTCACCACCTACGAGTTCAAGCCCGACGCCGGCGTCAAATACAGCAAGATCACCGGACTCGCCGACGACCTGTGCCTCGCGATGCAGGCCGAGTCCGTACTGATCGACCGTATCCCCGGCAAGTCCACCGTGGGGATCCAGATTCCCAACCCGCACCGGGACCTGATCTCGATGCGCGAGCTCCTCGAATCCGACGCCTACAAGCGTTCGCCGTCCAAGCTCACGCTCGCGCTCGGCAAGACGATTCACGGCGAACCGTTCGTCAGCGATCTGGCGACAATGCCGCACCTGCTGATCGCCGGGTCAACCGGCACCGGCAAGTCGGTCAGCGTCAACGCGATGCTCTCGAGTATCCTGTTTCGCGCCACGCCGGATGAAGTGCGGCTGATCATGATCGATCCGAAGCGGCTCGAGCTGGGGATGTACGAGGAGATACCGCACCTGCTGACGCCGGTCGTCGTCGACCCGAAGATGGCGGCCAACGCGCTGCGCTGGGCGGTGCGCGAGATGGAAGAGCGCTACAAGACACTCGCCGCGGTCGGCGTCCGCAACATCGAGCAGTACAACCGCAACCTGCGGCTGGCGCAGGAAGAGAACCAGGGACCGGTCGCCGACGCGCAGGGCAATGACATCAAGCTGCTGCCGTCGATCGTCGTGCTGATCGACGAGCTGGCCGACCTGATGATGGTGGCGAGCAGCGAAGTCGAGGAGTCGATCTGCCGGCTGGCGCAGATGGCGCGCGCGGTGGGGATCCACTTGATCCTGGCGACCCAGCGTCCGTCGGTTGACGTCATCACCGGTTTGATCAAAGCCAATCTCCCCGCGCGCATCTCCTTTCGCGTCTCGTCGAAGATCGACTCGCGCACGATCCTGGACGGCAACGGCGCCGAGCAGCTGCTCGGTAAGGGGGACATGCTCTACCTCCCGCCGGCGTCCTCACGATTCGTGCGTCTGCACGGGCCCTATATCTCGGAACAGGAAAGCGCGCGGCTCGCGAGTTTTCTCCGGAAGCAGGGCAAGCCGATCTACGACAACACCATTACCGACGACGACAAGAAGACCGCCGGCGATCTCGAATTCGAGAAGGACGATCTCTACGACGAAGCCGCGCGGATCGTGGTGTCGAGCGGACAGGCGTCAATCTCCTACCTGCAGCGCCGGCTGCGGATCGGGTTCAGCCGCGCGGCCCGCCTGGTCGACATGATGGAAGCCGAAGGGCTGGTCTCCGGCGTCTCGGGTGCGGCGGGCGGCAAATCCCGCGAGGTGCTCGTCAAGGCGGATTACTTCGAAGAAGTGGATGCGCAACTGAGGTAGCCATGAATCGCAGACTAGGTGCGGTGCTGCTGCTCGCTGTCGCGCTCGCCCCGGCCGTCGTTGCGGGCGCCGGCGGCGGCGCGACCACCGCCCGCGATATGTACACGCGGGCGCTGGAACGCGAGCGGGCGCTGCGGAACGCGGACAAGCAGCCGACACTCGAACAAGTGCGCAACGTCGTCAACGCGTACGACCGTCTCGTGCGGAAGTTTCCGGCCAGCGGCTATAGCGACAACGCACTGTGGCAGGCGGGCAATCTCGCGCTGCTCGCGTACGAGCGCTTTGCCGAGCCGGCGGACAAGCGGAATGCCGCGCGCTTCCTGACCCAGCTCAAGGAGCAATACCCGGCCAGTTCGCTGGCCCCGCGCGTCGACGAAGTACTGCGAGCGGCCGAGACTCTGTCGTCTGCCGCTGCCGCGGCGCCCCCTCCGCGTCCGCAGGCCACCCCATCACCAGCCCTTGTCGCGAGCGCACCGGCGGTGACCACGCCGCCACTCACGCTTGACACCCTGAGCCCAAAAGATCCGGCCGGCGAAGCCCGCAAGGACGACGCTGGACTGCCGGCGGCCAACATGATTCGCGGCATCACCCGGACGATCATGCCGGAAGGCGCTCGCGTCACCATCGAGATGGACGGCGAGTCGAATTTCCGGGCCGAGCGTCTGGAAAATCCACGGCGCGTCTTCTTCGATCTGAAGGGCACCCGGGCAATCAACGCGCTGCAGGACGCGACGCTCAAGTATACGGACGACGTCGTGCGCGAAGTGCGGCTGGGGCGCCACCCGCAGAACACCACCCGCATCGTCTTCGACATGGAAGGGGTGGAGGGCTACAGCGTCTTCACGCTCTACAATCCGTTTCGCCTGGTCATCGACTTCAAGGCGTCAGCGATGGCAAAGCGCGCGACGCCCACGCTGGAGCCGACGCCGGTGGCACTGCTCGCGTCGCTGCCCTCCGCACGGCTGACGCCGCCGGCGGTCGCACCGGCCCCGGGGATGAAAGGCCCCTCCGACGCGATCCCGGAGCCGCCGGTCAGGGCGATGCCCTCGCGGCCGGTCACGTCGTTGTCGCCGATCCCGCCTGCCGTCCCGTCCGCCAACACCGGCGGCAAGTTTTCGCTGGCGCGGCAGCTGGGCCTCGGTGTCGCCCGCATCGTCATCGATGCCGGGCATGGCGGCCACGATCCCGGCGCGCAGGGCAATGGGGTCAGCGAGTCGGAGCTCGTGCTGGACGTCGCGCTGCGGCTCGGCCGGCTGCTCGAGAAGCAGCCCGGCATCGAGGTGGTGATGACGCGCGACACCGACGTGTTCATTCCCCTCGAGGAGCGAACCGAGATCGCGAACCGGGAAGGGGCTGATTTCTTCCTCTCGATCCATGCGAACGCGAGCCGCAACGCCAAGGCGCACGGCGTCGAGACCTATTTCCTCAACTTCGCCTCCAACCCGGACGCCCAGGCGGTGGCGGCGCGCGAGAACTCCACGTCCGCGCGGGGCATGCACAGCCTGCCCGAAATCGTCCGCGCGATCGCGCTCAACAACAAGCTTGACGAATCCCGCGACTTCGCCGACATCGTGCAGCAATCGATGGTGCGCCGGCTGTCGACCCGCAACCAGCAGCTCAGGGACCTGGGCGTGAAGCAGGCGCCGTTCGTCGTGCTGATCGGCGCCGCGATGCCGAGCGTGCTGGCGGAAATCTCGTTCGTCACGAACAAGCCGGAGGGACAGCTGCTGAAGACCGGCGCCTACCGCCAGCAGATTGCGGTGGCGCTGTTCGATGGAGTGCTGAGATATCAGCAGTCGCTGAAGCGGATCAGCGCGCGGCCGATCGGTATGGGGTCGAGGTGACGAAGGTCCGGCTGAAGCCGGACACTGCGGTCGACTGAGCTAGACGATGTGGATCGTGCCGGACTCGGCGCCGGCCTCGAACGTGCGCGGGGTGCGCCACACCTTGAGACCGATCAGGATCCCCCCGAGGATCAGGCCCAGCAGCACGGCCGCCATCACCAGCACCCCGGTCAGTCCGATCGCGCCGACGAGAACGTCCACGATCGTGGTGGATTCCACCGGCGAGGGGATGACGCGGACGATGATCGGGCTGCCTTGCTGCATCATTTCCAGGACTCGCTGGTAAAGGCCAGTTCCGCGAGCAACCTCACGGCCACGCCGCTCGGTCCCTTTGGCATCCACGGCTTCGAATCGTCGGACCAGGCGGTGCCGGCGACGTCGAGGTGCGCCCACGGCACGTCACCGACAAATTCCTTCAGGAACATCGCGGCCGTACAGGCGCCGGCCGGACGGCCGCCGGTGTTGAGCATGTCGGCAATCTCGCTTCGCAGCTGATCCGAGTATTCCTCGTACAACGGCAGGTGCCAGCAGCGATCGCCCGATTTCTGGCCGGTCTGGCGGACGACATCGACCCACTCATCCGGACGTCCGAAGATGCCGGACGCGGCCTTGCCGATGGCGACGACGCAGGCGCCGGTGAGGGTGGCGACATCCACGAGATGGGTGGCCCCGAGCTTCTGGGCGTACCACAAGCCGTCCCCCAGGACGAGGCGCCCTTCGGCGTCGGTGTTGATCACTTCGACCGTCTTGCCGGATGCCGAGGTGAGGACGTCGCCGGGCTTGAACGCCTTGCCTCCGGGCATGTTCTCGGCCGACGGAACGATGCCGATCACATTGATCGGCGCATTCAGCAGCGCGATGGCGCGCATCGCGCAGATCACGGCCGCGGCGCCGGCCATGTCGTCCTTCATGCGTTCCATGCCGTCCGCGGGCTTGATCGAGATGCCGCCGGTGTCGAACGTGATGCCCTTCCCCACCAGACCCAGGACCGGCGAGGCGGGGGCTCCGGCCGGGCTGTGGCGCATCACGATCATCCGGGGCGGCGTGGCGCTGCCCTGGCCGACGGCGAGGAGCAGCCCCATCCCGAGTCTGGCGATCTCGTGCTCGTCGAGGACCTCGACGTTCACGCCGACGTCGCCGCAGATGGCCGCCGCGCGGTCCGCAAAGACCGACGGAGTCAGGACGTTCGACGGCTCGTTCGACAGCTCGCGGGCCATGTTCGAGCACTCGCCCAGGGTCCGGCCGCGCGCGACCGCCGCGTCCAGCGTCGCCCGGTCGGATCCGTCGCCCCCCGCCAGGATGAAGATTTGATCGATCGCCGGCGCGCCGCGTTCGCCGCTCTTGTAGCGGTCGGCGCTGAACGCGGCCAGCATCAGGCCCTCCGCTGCAGCCTGCACCGCGGGGGCGAGCTCCAGGTCGCCGCGGTTCAGCCAGGCCAGGCGTTGGACGCGGCGCTGCCGGGCCGCCAGGGCGGCCGCGGTCGCGACGCGGCGGAGCTTCTCGGTCGTGAAATCGACCCGCTTGCCGGCGCCGATGAACGCGAGCCGCGACGCCCGCCATCCGCTGGTGATCGGCGTGATGAAGACCTCGTAGGGCCGGCCCCGGACCTCGCGTGATTCATGGGCGCGCATGAACGCGCCGCCGGTCGCATCGTCCAGCGCTCGAAGGTCTTCCGCCGCGCCGTCGCCGTCGAACACCGGGACGGCGATCAGGTCAGT
>JBDTSX010000298.1:0-6514 GCA_039930925.1 Acidobacteriota bacterium
ACGGCGCCGGGTTCGAGTACTTCCCCGGGGTCCTGCTGACCTCGAACGTGATCGCGGGTTACACCGGATGGCGGTATCCGTTCGGGAACTTCTATCCGACGCTTGCGGAGTTCCAGGCGATGTTCGTGAACTATACGGGCGGAGACTATCGGCCGTCGTTCACGATGCCGGTCGGCAATGACGGGAAACCCATGGGGGCAGACTTCACGAAGGTTCCCGCGCGGTAGTACGCGGAGCGTAGAAAGGGACAGGCGAGGTGGGGGAGATGATTGGTCGGGGCGGAGGGATTCGAACCCCCGACCCTCTGGTCCCAAACCAGATGCGCTACCAGGCTGCGCTACGCCCCGACCGCGCCCTGATTATCCCATAGGGGTCCGCAACGGTCTGCTTTTCTTTGATCCCGGACGGCTGACGCGACGCCGAGCGGCAGCGTCAGTCCTCCGGGAGCGGCTGGCCCTTGGTCTCCGGCGCCCAGATGAGGGCCACCATGCCGACGAGATACACCGACGACATGAGGACGGCGGCGGTGCGGAACGACAGCACCGTGCTCAGGTAGCCGAGCAGGATCGGCGCGGGCGCGGCCAGGTAGCGGACGGTGTTGTAGCAGAACCCGACCCCGGTCCCGCGAAGACGCGTCGGAAACAACTCAGGGAAGTAAATCGAATAGCCGGCGAACAGTGCGAGCTGCGCGAACCCCATCATCGGCAGCATCCAGTACGCGTCGGCGGCGGTGTGCAGGGAATGAAACACGAACGCGGTCGTCAGCATGCCGGCCAGGAACGCAAAGAAGAACGCCAGCCGCCGGCTGAGGACGGATGCAATCACGGTGAAGGTGAGCATCCCCAGGAACGAACCGACGTCCTGGAGCGCGGTGCCCCACCCGCGAACCGTGTCGATCGTGTGCTGCGGCGCGCCGACGAGCGCCGTCGAGATCAGCTCCGGCGAGTAGAAACCGATCCCCCAGAGACCGATCATTCCCGATACGCCCAGCATCAGGCCCACGATGCTGTTCCGGCGCCAGCGCGGCGATCGGAACAGTTCGAGCGGCGATCCGATGTTCTTCTTGACAATGCCCTGCGCCGCTTCCGCCTTGGCGCGCCGCCACGCCTCCGGCTCTTTGAGCACGAACATGATCGGCACGACCAGCAGCGACGGGATGATCCCGACGAAGAACAGCAGCCGCCACCCGGAATACCCCCAGAGCAGGTTGGTCGCGCCCGGCTGAATCTGCAGGCTGATGAGCGAGCCCATGATGTTGCCGAGCGCCGAGAGGGCCTGCAGCGCGCCCAGGGCGATCGCCCGGACCCGGCTCGGCACGCTCTCCGCGACCAGCGTCGTCGCCGCCCCGAACATGCCTCCCACGCCAAGTCCAACCAGGAAGCGGTACGCGGTGAAGTCCACCCAGGTAGTGGCCACGCCCGAGAGCCCCGTGAACCCCGAGTAGACGAGCAGGGTCACCACCATGGTTTTCACCCGGCCCCACTTGTCGCTCATCATCCCGAAGAAGATCCCGCCGGTCGCCCAGCCAAGGATCATCGCCGTGGTCGCATAGCCGGCATGCGTCTTCACCTCGGCCGCGGCGGCCGCCGCGCCCAGCAGATCCTTCAGCGCGGATTCGCGGGCCAGGATGAACAGCCGCTGGTCCATGCAGTCGAACAGCCAGCCGCACGACGCGATAATCACCACCAGCCAGTGCATGGCGGTGATTCGCTCCGACGAGGCGTCCGTGACACGGCCGGGGGCAAGCGTCCCCGGCATCGGCGGGTTGGCGGAGGAAGGTTGGATCACGGGTGCATTGTCCAGAAAGAATGCAAGCAGCGTCAAGCCCAGTGTTTTTTTCCGCAGAATCACCGGAGCGAATGACGCACAATGCGGGCAGACGATGACGACATCACTCCAGGGCATCGACGCCGCCACCGGGGCCGCGCTGCAGCTCGAATTCGGCCCGACCATCGTCGACGCGACTCGAGGTTTGGGCGCCGGCGGCCGGTATCTCGCGCCCGGATGGATCGATATCCAGGTCAACGGTTTCGCGGGAGTCGACTACAACAGCCCGACCGTCTCGCTCGAGGAAATCGCGCGCTCGCTCCAGGTGCAGTTCTCGACTGGCGTGACGCGTCTCTATCCGACGGTGATCACCGGGTCCCCGGTCTCGATGCGCGCCTCGCTCGCCAACCTCGCACGCGCGAAAGACGCCGTGCTCCACGGCGAGGCGATCGAGGGCTTCCACGTCGAAGGTCCGCATATTTCGCCTGACGATGGGCCGAGGGGGGCGCATCCGCGGCACTGGGTCCGTCCGCCGGACCTGGAGGAGTTCCGCGCCTGGCAGGACGCGGCACACGGATACATCCGCCTGGTGACCGTGGCGCCGGAATGGCCCCGGGCCCCCGCATACATCGAGTCGCTGACCGGGAGCGGCGTCGCGGTGGCAATCGGGCACACGAATGCGACCGCGGCGCAGATCGCGGATGCGCTCGCGGCCGGCGCCGTGCTGTCGACCCATCTCGGAAATGGAGCGCATGCCATCCTCCCGCGGCACCCGAACTACATCTGGGAGCAGCTCGCGGAGGACCGGCTCGCGGCAAGCTTCATCGTCGACGGCATTCACCTGCCGGCGTCATTCCTCAAGCCTGCGATCGCCGCCAAGGGGGTCTCGCGATCCGTGCTCGTGACCGACGCCAGCACCCCGGCCGGCGCACCGCCGGGCCGCTACCCCCTCGGTGAACAGTGGGTCGATTTGACGCCGGACCATCGCGTCGTCCTCGCCGGTCAGGACAAGCTCGCCGGGTCGGCGCTGCGCATGCACCACGCGGTGCAGAATGTGATGCGGCTGGCGGGTGTCGCTTTGAAGGACGCGGTGACGATGGCGACGACCAATCCGGCGCGGGTGTGCGCAATCCCCGGACGGAGCGGCGGGCTGGTGCCCGGTGACCGAGCGGACATCGTCGTGTTCGGGTACGATGCGGACAGCGGCGCGGTGCACGTCGAGGCGACGTATCTGAGTGGCGTGCGGGTCTGGGACAGCCAAGGAGCCGGTCAGTGAAACAGCGCATTCTGTTCGTCGGCGCCTGGTGTGCGATGGTCTGCGGGCTCGGCGTCACGGCGAGCAGCCAGAAGGCCGGCATCCAGGTCGGATACTGCGCGCCGCTCGCCGAAATCGACGCGTCGAAAGCCGCCGGGTTCGATTACGTCGAGTTGCGCGTGACCGAGATTGCGGCGCTGACCGATGCCGACTACGACACGCTGGCCGCGCACCTCAAGCAGATCGGCCTGGCGGTGCCCGTCGCCAACTACTTCCTGCCCGGCAGCCTGAAGGTGACCGGGCCAGCGATCGACAAGGCCCGCCAGATCGAATACGTGCGGAAAGGCCTCGATCGCGTCGCGCGGCTCGGCGCCGGCATCGTGGTCTTTGGCAGCGGCGGCGCGCGCAGTGTGCCGCCAGGGTTTTCGAAGGAGGAGGCGTTCGATCAGCTGGTGGATTTCCTGCGGCGGGTCGGGCCGGAGGCCAGGGCGGCGAAGATCACCATCGCGATCGAACCGCTGCGCCGGCAGGAGTCCAACATCATCAACTCGGCCGCAGAGGGCCTGCAGCTCGTCAAGGCGGTCAACGATCCCAACATCCAGCTGATGGTGGACTTTTACCACCTCGCGATGGAGAAGGAAGATCCCGAAATTCTGGTGACGGCGCGCGACCAGATCCGGCATTTGCACATGGCCAATCCGCAGGGGCGCGTGTTCCCGCTGAAGTGGGACGAGTACGACTACGCCCCGTTCTTCGCGAAGCTGCGGCAGACCGGCTACGCCCAGCGCATCAGCATCGAAGCGGCCTCGAAGAATTTTGCCGTGGAAGCGCCGCAGTCGATCGCGCTGCTCCGGCACGCATTCGAGCCGTAGGGCACCACGGGACGGTCTCTGCCCGCGCCGGAGGCGGGCGGCGCTTCGCTTGCATGGTACAGTCCCAACCGATGGCAGCACCCGGCGGCATCAGCGTCATCATCAACGAACGATCCGGTACGGCCGCGCGCGTCGACGCCGGCCATCAGATCCAGGCGCTGTTCGCGGAGGCTGGCGCGCAGGCCCGCATCGAGCGCGTCCACAACCCGGGGGACATCGCGGCCCGCGCGCGGCAGGCCGCCGCCCGCGGGGACACGCTGGTTGCCGCGGGTGGCGACGGCACCCTCAATGCCGTCGCCGGCGTCGCGATCGCCACCAACTCCACCTTCGCGGTCCTCCCGATGGGAACGCTCAATCATTTCGCGAAGGATGTCCGCATTCCGCTCGATCTGGCCGCGGCCGTCGCGGTGGTGGTGGCCGGACACCACCACGACCTCGATGTCGGCGAAGTGAACGGACACCTCTTTCTCAACAATTCGAGCGTCGGGCTCTACCCGCGGATGGTCTGGGAACGGCATGCCGAGCAGCGGAAAGGGCACAGCAAGTGGGTCGCCTTTCTGATCGCTTCTGTCCGCACCTGGCGGCAGTACTCGACGACGTCGGCGCACGTGTCGATCGACGGCAAGCCGCTGGCGGTGCGGACCCCGTTCATCTTTGTCGGCAACAACACCTACACGCTCGAAGGACTCGAGATCGGTGCGCGGGCGGCGCTCGACCAGGGGAACATCTCGGTATTCATCGCGCCCGAGTGCGGCCGGTTCGAGATTCTCGCGCTGCCGTTCCGCGCCCTGGCGCGCCGGCTGGCGATGGATCCCACGCTGATGCACTACGACGCCCGCGACGTCCGCGTCGACTTGCGGCGCCGCCGGGTCGGCGTGTCGCTCGACGGTGAAATCGTGGTCATGCAGTCGCCGCTGCAATATCGGGTCAGGGCTGGCGTGCTGCGCACGCTCGTGCCGGCGCCGGTCGAGACCCACGCCGCTCCAGCGGGCCTGGTTCTGCCGGACGCCGCGAATCGAGGACTGGGAACCGAGGCGGCTCCAGGGCCCAGCCCGGTGGAGCGCACGCCGTAACCGCAACCGTTCCCCCTCGTTGAAGGATTTTCTGCATGCGCGTGATCGTGCATCTCTCGGACATCCATTTCGGACGAGTCGATCCGGCGCTGATCGGTCCGCTCAGCGGCGTCATCACCCGCATTGCCCCGGATCTCGTCGCCGTGTCCGGCGATCTCACGCAGCGGGCCCGGCGGTCGGAGTTCACTGCCGCGCGCCGTTTCCTGGACGGCCTGCCATTTCCCCGGCTCGCCGTGCCGGGCAACCACGACGTGCCGCTCTATAACGTCGTCGCGCGCCTGGCGACGCCGCTCGATCGGTACAAGCGTTTCATCACCGACGATCTATCGCCGGTCTATCGCGACGAAGAAGTCATCGTCGTCGGCGTCAATACCGCCCGGGCGTTCACGTGGGGAGAGACGGTCAGGTCGTTCACGCTCGGCGAGGGACGGATCAACGAGGAGCAGGTGGACGGCATCGTCGGGCACCTTTCAGGCGCGCCGCGCGATTGCATCCGCATCGTGGTGACGCATCATCCGTTCGATCTGCCGGAAGGGGTGCGGGAGGAGCGGCTGATCGGCCGCGCGGCGATGGCGATGGCCAAACTCTCCGCCGCCGGCGCCGACCTGTTCCTCGCCGGGCACCTGCACATCAGCCACATCGGCCATACCGCCGAACGCTACCAGATCAACGGTCACTCGGCGCTGATCGTCCAGGCGGGCACGGTCTCGACGCGATCGCGCGGGGAACAGCCCTCGTTCAACGTGCTGCGCATCGAGAGGCCGCAGATCTCCGTCGAGCGGTTTGTGTGGGATCCGGCGACGCATATGTTCGCCGAGACCGCGGCGAGTATTTTCCGGCACACCGGAGCGGGGTGGAGCAGCGCTCAGTAGCACGCTCGTGGCCCCGGGCGGCCGCGACCATCGTACGTGAGTGACCCTGCGCGTCACGCCGGCGTCGCCGCATCGGCTCCCCCCCCGCGTCAGTGGAAGATGGCCGCTGCCGCAGCCCTCGCCTGGCTCCAGTCGTCATCGAGGATGGTCCAGAGGAACTGGTCGAGATACTCGCCCCGGCGCAGAAACGACTTCCGCAGGATGCACTCGCGCGTCGCGCCCAGCTTCTGGATCGCGCCGTTGCCGCGGCCGTTGGCGACGGCGGCACGAGCCTCGAGCCGGTGGACGCCGACGATGTCGAACGCAAAATCGGCGACCAGCCTGGCGCTTTCCACGAAGAGCCCGGAGCCCCAGAATTTCTCGGCGAGGGCAAAGCCCCACTCGGCGGTGCCGAATCCCGGTTCCAGTTGACGGAGCTGAAACAGCCCCACGGCCACATCCGATCCATCGGGCACCACACCAAAGCACGCGTAACGGCCGTGGGCCCGCTCACGCTGCGTCCAGACGACGAAGCGTTCGAAGCCGTCGACGGTAGACGGGGGAGGAGAGATGAAGCGGGCGACCTGGGGCGCCGTCAGGACCTCGTGCAGCGAGACCGCGTCGGTCAGTCGCAACTCCCGGAGTGTGACGCCCACGCCGCACATGACGGGCAGTGAATGACGCCAGTTGACGGGG
>JBDTSX010000299.1:0-6512 GCA_039930925.1 Acidobacteriota bacterium
GTCAACGCCGACTGCCGGACGCACGACGTGCCGAACCTCTACGTGGTGGATGCCAGCGTGTTTCCGTCCGCGTCGGAGAAGAACCCGACGCACACGATCATGGCGCTCGCGGCGCGCGCCGCCGAACACATCGCCGGCCGGATCGGAAAGGGTGAGCTGTGACGACGAGACGACATGCCTTGAAGATGCTGGGCACGATCGGCCTGACCTGTGCGTATCCGTTCCAGGGAGACGAGCTGTACGGACAGCACGTTCACCTGTCGATCGCGCAGGGGCCGGCGGCCGGACCGTTGGCGCCGGCGTTCTTCACGCCGGCCGAGTACGCGACGCTGTCGCGGTTGACCGATGTGATCATTCCGCCAGGAGACACGCCCGGGGCGGTCGGCGCCGGAGTGCCCGAATACATCGACCGCGTGGTCTCCCTGAACACCGAGCATCAACCACTCCTGCGCACTGGACTGGCGTGGCTGGAGCAGCAGGCGAGAAGCCGGTACTCGAAGGAGTTCGTGGCGCTGGAGGAGGCGGAGCACGTGGCGATTCTGCAGCCGCTCAGCGACGAGCTCGATCGGCAGGATCGGGCGGCGCAGCGGCGGCGTTTTCGGACGGAGAAGGGTGCGTCGGTCTATTACGTGGCGGTGACCGATCGCCAGTCGCCGACGCCCTCGGCGTCGGCAGCCCGTCCCGCGCTGCCCGAGCGTGAGATGCCTCTCCGATTGTTCCGCCTGATCAAGAACCTGACGGCGGACGGCTACTACACGTCACGCGTCGGCCTGCTGGAGGAACTGGGCTACAAGGGCAACACCGCACTCGGCAGCTTTCCAACCTGCACCGTGCCGGAGCACTGACGGACCGATTCAGCAGAGGGAGGCCGGCTAGCCCTGGAAGCGTGATTCGTTGCATAAATCCCGGGCGCGGCGCCCGGGTGGCAAGGCGCGCCGACTGAAAATGTTGGCCATATTTGAGGAAGCGCAACGATGCCAGCTCGGATGCCCCGTTCGGGAATTATGTGACGAAGCACGCTTCCAGGGCACGGTTTTATTGCCTCGTCGGGGAATACGTCGTCGAAATCGGCGATCAGCGGTTTCGGCTAGGCCCAGGCGATTCAGTCCTCGGACCTCGACGCGTTCCACACGCGTTTGTCTATGACGGCTCGGCACCGGGCCGAATCCTGATCGGATTCACACCGGCGGGTCGCATCGAGCAGTTCTTTCGTGACCTTGAAAAGCGGGGCGAGTACTTCGGCAATGGTTCGCCGGAGGACAAGGAGCTGGTGCACCGGCTGTACGGCATCGTGAATGTTGGACCGCCGCTCAGGCTGTGAGCGACATCGGCCGTCTTTGTAACGGCAGCGCACTCGCAGTAAACGGTCGCGCGGCGTGATGCGCCGCTACGGACCGTGCGCAAACCCGACGACGGGCTGGCACCCGACTTGGAGGCTGCGGCTGGCGGCTGCTCTGTTTACCGGTGCATAACGGCTGACCTCCTGGACCTTACATGGACGGCCAGCCACAAGTGGGCCGTCGCGCCACTCGCGTTCCGGTCTCCATGTCGCCGGAGCGCGCGGCTCATTTGGACCGTGAGAGGTGATTGTGAAACCTTCAGCGCTCGTTGTCCTTGTTCTTTGCGTCTCACTCGTGAGCCCTTCATCGCGGGCGAATGAACGGGCATTGGAGTTCACTCCGCACAATGGGTTTCTCGGCCATAGCCAGGGCAATGGCATGCTGAGGCTGTTTATCGGCAAGCAGCGCCATTTCCATGTTGAGAGTCACGGCTACGATCAGGCAGATGGCACTTTCCGTCTGGATCAAACCGTAACGTTTCAAGGCAAACCAAGCCAAGAACGATCCTGGCTCATGAAAACCATCGGCCACAATCGCTACACGGCAACACTCAGTGATGCTGCAGGACCCGTAACTGGGTTTACTGACAGCTCCCGTCTACTACTCGAGTATCGAGTCAAGGGACCGTTGATCATGCACCAAACCCTTGAACTCCAGCCTGATGGAAAGACCATTGATAACGTCGGCAAGATTACGTTGCTCGGAATCCCGGTCGGCCGCCTACACGAAACAATTACACGGCAGGATTAGGAGCAACCCGCTCTGACAAATTCATTCAAGCCGACCGTCCGGGGTCGAACCACATCCGCAAGGATGGCACCGATTTCATCGGCTGGATGGACGTCGGCGGTCAGAATCGCGAGGGCGTGGCGCCGAGTCGGGAGGGGGCGCGGTCCCGCCCGATAGGCGCCGCCGACAGCCTGCTGAGCTGAATGAAGAGCCAGCTGTCTCGACCGGTCCTGCTGTAGACTTGGCGATCTTCGCACTAGTAAAGCGGCGAAACGCCGGGCGCGCGCAGCGCACCGGCGAACGTTCGCGTTCGCCCGTTGACGCGCTCCCAAGGAGGTCGGGATGTGTAATCGCTCGAATTTCGCAATCACCCTGGCGATCGCCGCCGTCGTTGGATTCAGCGCCGCCGGGTGCGGAAAGACCGCGCCCACCGACGCGCCGCCCAAGGCGGATGCCGCACCCGCCAAAATCCCCGTGACGACCACGTCGGAGGACGCCCGCAAGGAGTACCTCGAAGCCCGTGGCATGGCTGAGCGCCTGCTGGTTCAGGACTCGATCGCGCACTACGACAAGGCCATTGCCCTCGACCCGAATTTCGGCCTCGCCGAGCTGGGTCGCGCCAATGCGTCGCCCACCGGGACGGAGTTTCTCGACCACCTGAAGAAAGCCGTGGCGGTTGCGGACAAGCTCTCGAATGGCGAGAAACTGCAGATCCTCTCGACTGAAGCAGGCTCCAATGCCAAGGGAGCGCAGCAGAAGACGTACCTGCAGGAGCTGGTTGCCGCCTACCCGCAGGACGAGCGCGCGCATTTCGCGCTCGGTGCCCTGCTCTTCGCCCAGCAGGATGCGTCTGGCGCGATCGAGCACTTCAAGAAAGCCAACGAGCTGGCGCCTGATTACTCGGCGCCGTACAACCAGCTCGGTTACGCATACCGGCAGGTGGCTGACTACGAGAACGCCGAACGCGCCTTCAAGAAATACATCGAGCTCATTCCAAAAGATGCGAACCCGTACGATTCGTACGGTGAGCTGCTGCTGAAGATGGGGCGGTTCGACGACTCCGTCGTGCAATACCGGAAGGCGCTCGCGATCGACCCGAACTTCCTGGCGTCGCATCTCGGCATCGCGGCCGATCTGATGTACTCCGGCAAGGCCGCCGAAGCAGCGACTGAGCTCAAGGCAGTCACCGACAAGGCGCGCAGCGACGCCGACCGCCGCAACGCGATGTTCGCCACGACGTCGTTCAACGTTTACAGCGGCAAGATGGACCAGGCGCTGCGGGACCTCGATCAGCAGTACACCCTGGGTGCGAAGAGCAGCGATACGCTGGCCATGGTGGGAGACCTGCAGGCAAAGGCCGCCATCTACCTGGAAATGGGCAAGCCCGCACAGGCGCGGACCATGTGGGAGCAGGCGGTGAAGCTGGCTGAGGGATCGACGCTGCCGGATGCCATCAAGGCCAACATCGCGCTCTTTCATCACAATGGACTGGCCCGGGCGGCACTCGTGGCGAAGGACATCGCGACGGCAAAGCAGGAGTCCGACGCGTTTGGGAAGTCGGCGCTGGCGTCAGGCGGGCCGGCCCAGGTTCGACAGGCGCACGAGTTGGCCGGGATGATCGCGCTCCAGGAGAAGAACTGGGACGCCGCGATCAGCGAGCTGCAGCAGGCGACCCTGCAGGACGCTTACAACATGTATCGTCTCTGCCAGGCCTACCAGGGCAAGGGCGACAAGGACAAGGCCGCGGAGCTGTGCGCGTCGGCGGCGCACTTCAATCCCCTGCCCGAGCTGAATTTCTCATTCGTCCATGGCAAGGCGGCAAAGATGGCGCCGAAGAAAGCCTAACGCGTCGCAGAGGAGCAGCGCCGGTGGCCGTTCGCGTCCACCGGCGCCGGTCGTTCCCACCTACTCGTCGCCGCGACAGAGGTGAACAAGTTGCTGGATTCAAGCAGCGCCGGGCGTGAGGGCGGTTTCATCGCCGAGACTCGGCGCACCATGACCCCTCGAAACGGACTTCCAGCGAATGGCACCATCAGCGTGGTGCCGGTGTACGCCCTGCTGTTCTTCGATCACCTTTACAGCGAATGGTTGGCGCTGAAGGCGACCGTCGACCATCCGCCGATCATCACAGTCCTGGAAGACCTCCACGAGAAGCGAGTGCATTCGCACCTGACCTGGAGCGATATCTATACGTTCGATCTAGCGCTCGTAGACGCGAGGCCGATCGAGAGTCTGATCCGCAAGGCGTATGATGCGCGGGCCAGATACCGGAGCTTTGCCGGCCAGAAGGAATACGACGAATATCTGGCCTCGAAACCGCCCGATCTCACCACGATCCTCATTTCACCGACCGTTGCCGCGCCCACAGGTGACGCAGAGCACCATCGCCCGGATGGCACCGCCTCGACTCTCGATCAGGCGGCCGCCAGCGCTGACGGGGAGACCAAGTCGGTCATGCTCGTGCAGCGAGTGTTGAAGGCGGACATCAAATACCTGCTCAGCAAGTTTTACCTGTACTACTCGATGCTCCCGGTGCGCGAAGGTTTGCGCGATGAACTGACCAAGCGGGCAGTGAGACGAACGCTGCTGTTCGTTGCCGCACTCGTCTTGTTGCTGGTGATCAATCTCGGGGGCGTTCTATTCTTCGATATCGGGGAGTCGGCCGCCGGTCTCACAGTACTCACGGTCGCGCTGGCCGGAATCATGGGAGGGTGCGTCAGCATGCTGCAGCGCATTCAGAGCGCGCCCAGCGAGGGAGACGCGCTCTTCAACCTGGCCGCGCTGAACAATGGCTGGAGTGGCCTTTCACTCTCACCCTTGTACGGGGGGATCTTTGCCTCGCTGCTCTTTGTGCTGTTCGCCGGAGGGGTGCTGCAGGGATCGGTCTTCCCAGTCATCAACACACCCAAGGCGCCCTCGGGGGCTGGGGCCGGCCCGACTCCCCCACCGTCGACGCCAGCACCTGCCCAGGCAGCAGCCGCATCTGCGCCCACGGCGGTACCACACGACGAAGCCGCTGCCGACACGCACTCGGTGGCGGTTCTCAGGATCAGGAGATTCTTGAACGAAACCGGGCCCGTCGATGGTGTTGCATATGCGCTGCTCATCATCTGGTCGTTTATGGCCGGCTTCGCCGAGCGTCTTGTTCCTGACACGCTCAATCGTCTGGTGGCGAAGAACGAAGCCGTCCAGGGAACTTGAGTTCGAGCGCTGTCACGTGCCGGGTGGCACAGGTCGCTTGACCTTCGGCGGCTGCTCGTGGTTCCATACGCTCACTACCCTAGCGCGCTAGGCATTGCGATGATCGCATCCGCCGAGTGCCTCGTCGCCCAAGTGGCAGGGCGGCGCACGCGGGCAACGAGCGAGGTCCCATGTCCTGGCTGACCCGGCTGACAAACGCGCTCTACTCCCGGCCCCTCGATGACGCGCTGGACGACGAAATCCGCGATCATCTGGACCGGCGCGCTGCGCAATTGCGTGCTCGCGGCCTGAGTGGCCCGGAGGCCGAACGCCAGGCGCGCGTGGCATTCGGAAATGTGACCCGCGTCCGCGAGGAGAGCCGGGATTTCCGCGTATCGCGGGCAGTTCAGCGCGATCCTGATGGGCGGGTTGGCGCTATCGGCACTGCTGCTGGCCGCGATTGGGGTTTACGGCGTGTTGGCGTATGCCGTGTCACAACGGGCGCGGGAAATCGCCGTGCGGTTGGCGCTTGGTGCCGGACGGGGACGGATTCTGGCGATGGTGCTCGGTGACTGCGCTCGTCTGGTCGTGCCCGGAATGATCGCCGGCACGGCGGGTGCGATCGCGGCATCGAGAACGCTCGCGACCCTGCTATTCGAAACCAACGCCCATGATCCGCTCGCGCTGGCGCTGGCGCCGGCGGTGCTGCTGACGGTGGCCCTGGTCGCCGCCTGCGTTCCGGCATGGCGCGCCGCGCGGCTCGATCCCACCGGCGCGCTGCGGCTCGACTGAAAACGTCCACGTCAGCACGCGCTCACCCCAGGCGAATCCCGGGAACTGTCGATGCCTACACCAAAGTCAGCTCAGACTGCGCTCGACCTGCTCGTCCTGACTGTGCTCAGTCGGCGAGGGCGTCTTCACGGGTACGCCATCGCCTCCGCCATTCAGGAGCTGTCGGCCGAGGCGCTGAAGGTAGAAGAAGGATCCCTTTATCCCGCGCTGCACCGGATGGCAGAGGCTGGCTGGATTGCCGCGGAGTCGGTCATCACAGAGAACAATCGGCGCGCGCGGGTATACGGGATGACGCGAGCCGGTACGAAGCAGCTCGCCTCAGAAACCGAGCGCTGGAACGTCCTCACAACCGGCGTGGCGCGAGTGTTGCGCCATGCCTAGCGCTCAGGCCTTCATGGCTCGCCTCATCGCCGCGCCGATCACTCCACCGGCGGTGCCGACCACCACCCCGGGGAACATCAGCAGGATCGG
>JBDTSX010000300.1:0-6511 GCA_039930925.1 Acidobacteriota bacterium
GAACCCGAACCTAAAACTCGACCTAAAACTGTAAAACCCTAAAACCTAAAACGGACCCCTATCTCCTCTTATCCAAATACATCCTCTCGTCCGCTGTCTTGACGACGGCCATAATATCGGTCGTGTCCGGGCGCACTTCGGCGCAGCCGACGCTCAGGCCGAGGCCGGAGGGCATCGAATCGGCTTCGGCCGATCCCGCGAAGGCGGCCTGCAGTTCTTTTGCCTTGGAAACCGCCTCCTCCTCGCGGCACGAAATCAGGATCAGGAACTCGTCGCCGCCCCACCGGAACACGCAGTCGGCTTCTCGCACGTTGTGGATCAGAAACTCGGCGACGCGCTGCAGGACCTGATCGCCCGCCTCGTGGCCAAAGGTGTCGTTGATCGCCTTGAACCGATCGATATCCACGAACAGGAGGGAGAGCGGGATGTTGTAGCGCCGGCGGCGCTGGATCTCGCGGTCGATGATTTCGCCGAAAAAGCGGCGGTTGCGGCATCCGGTCAGCGCATCGGTCGTGACCATCTGCCGGAGCTCGCTCTGCGCCGATTCGAGCCGCTTGTTGGTGGTGCGCAGCTCGTAGGTCATGTCCTCGAAGGTCATGAGCTGCATGCCAAGGGCGGTGAAGAGATAGATTCCGATGCTCACGAACAGCCGGCCGCCGGCGGGGGCGCCGGGCCCGCCCACCTCGATCACGACCCAGGCGTTCGACCCGGCAATCAGCAGCATCATCGCGCCGACGACGCCGGCGCCGAGGAGCCGGGTCTGCCGATACAGGGCGAGGTGCGCGAGCGCGGCGGCGGCGAACCCACCGGTCATCAGCAGGTGCCCGGGCACGAAGACGGCCTCCGGACCGAGCACGACCGGCGCCATCACGAACCACAGCAGAACCGGCAGCAGCACGACAGCGTAGGCGCGGCGCAGTCTCGGCCCCGTGCGATACGCGTCCGCGCTGACCACGAACACCAGCGCGCTCAGGATGCCGACAAACTGCGACAGTCCGTAGACCGCGTAGCCGACCTGCTTGTGGCTGAACTCGTGCGCGATGAGGAGTGCGGAGACCGCCGAAAGCGACCAGCCGGCGACCCAGTACAGGATGTAGTTGCGGCGTCGATAGAAATACAGCGGGACGAGGATGCCGGCAATCACGAGCGTGGCGCCACCGAGCAGCACGCGCGAGTTGACGGTCATCGCCGCCGGCGTGATCGACCCGGTGCGCGCCGCACCCTGCAGGTCTCCCGCCTGCGCGGACGTCAGCGCACCGGCAGCCAGCAGCAGAGCTCCGCACAGCAACAACGCGAGTCGACCCGACATCCGAGTCATGTCAAAGATTCTAGACGGTTCGGGAGAGCGTGCAGCCTGCAGATCGATCTCTGCGGCACGACTTTCATCGCCGCACATTGAGATCGCGTCGAACGATCACAATTTGGATCAGCGATCACAAATTGGGCATCAGCAGATGTCTGGCCGGGAGAAGAGAAGTGTGATCCGGTTACGGATCAGAAATCCAGTGGCCGGAAGAAAAAGGTTTTGTGGAGCCGGATCCCGGACGCGCAGTCAGTAGAAGCGGTAGAGCATGAGATAGACGATCACCCCGGTGACCGAGACGTAGAGCCAGATCGGCAGCGTCCAGCGGGCGATCGCGACATGTCGATCGACGCGCGACTTCAACCCGCGCGAGAGAGTGACAATCGCGAGCGGCGTCACCGCGGCGGCCAGGATCACGTGCGTCAGCAGGATCGCAAAGTAGACAATGCGGATGGGGCCCCGTCCGGGAAACGGCTTCGAGCCGACGTTCGCGTGGTAAATCACGTACGAGGTCAGGAAACACACCGACACGGCGAAGGCGGAGATCATCACCGCCCGATGCCGCCGAACCTGGCCCCGGCGGATCAGCAGATAGCCCGCGATCAGCAGCACCGCCGAGGTGGCATTCAGCACAGCATTCAGGAGCGGGAGCTGGGCAATCACCAATCACTACTCACTGATCACGAATCCCTGATCCTGAATCACTAATCCTTCGAATCCGCCGATCCGTGAATCGGCCGATGATTCCATCACTAATCACTGATCACTCATCCCTGAATCCGCTGATCACCGGATCCGTCGATCACTGAATCCGCCCAATCGTCGATCGCAAATCCCGATTCAGCGATTCAGCGATTCCTGGATCAGTGATTCGCGGATCAGTGATCCGGGATCAGTGATGAGTGACTAGTGATTGATCCGTCCTGCAATCATGATCGCCCACAGGATCGGGAGATAGATGATCGATCCGAAGAACAGCCGCCGCGCATCCGGGACGGCGCGTGTCCGGGCGAACTGCAGGGTCAGGGCGAGGAACAGCAGCGTCAGCAGCAGCGCGCCGATGAAGTACGCGGTGCCGGTCATGCCGATCAGCGTCGGCGCGAGGCTGACCGGGAGCAGGGCGGCGCAGTAATAGACCGCCTGGCGGCCGGTGCTGCGGCCGTCCGGCTCGATCACCGGCAGCATCGGAAATCCGGCGCGCGCATAGTCCTCGCGGTAGATCCAGGCAATCGCCAGAAAATGCGGGAGCTGCCAGAAGAACAGGATCGCGAAGAGCACCCAGGCGCCCTGCGACAGGGTGCCGCGGGCTGCGGCCCAGCCGATCACTGGCGGCAGCGCTCCGGGGATTGCGCCGACGACGGTGGCGAATGACGAGCGGAGCTTGAGCGGCGTGTAAATCGCAGCGTAGCTGACCAGCGTGGCCAGCGCGACGACGGCGCTCAGCAGGTTCACGGCAGCGCCGAGGATCAGGAGGCCGGCGATCGACAGGATCCCGCCGAAGACGAGCGACTCGCCGGGCTGAAGCCGGCCGTCGGGCAGCGGCCGCCGCCGGGTGCGCCGCATCAGGCTGTCGGTGCGGCGCTCGATCACCTGGTTGAATGCCGACGCGCCGCTCGCCACGAGCGCCGTGCCGACAACCGTGCCGACGACCCGGACCGCATCTGAGATTTCCCCGCCGCCCATCACGTACCCGGCCAGCGACGACGCGACCACGAGAAGGTTGAGTCGAGGTTTGGCGAGCGCGATGAAGTCGTTGGTCCGGCTGCGTGCCGCGGGCAGCACGACGGCATCGGCGCCGGTCTTCACGAGCGGGCTCCGAGCGGTGTCGCCCGGGCCGGAGCGGCATGCCGATCGCCGCGCGCCGGCACACGGTCCATGATCGGCCGCAGGGTGCGCAGCGTCAGCACCAGCGATGTGCCCAGAATCAGCGCGCCGTTGACGACATGGAGCGTGTTGAGGAACGGCTGGAGCCCGGAGAGCACGACGATGCCGCCGAGGGCAATCTGGGCGCAGACGAGAATCAGGAGCAGCAGGCTCGGCCGCTTCAGCTCAGGACGATTCGGATGCACGGTCCAGACCCGGCTCGTTGTCATCAGGATGGCGCCAAAGACGGCAAGCGCCCAGATCCGGTGCGCGAAATGAATCGCGATCGGGCCGGACCAGATCGGCGGAATGACATGGCCGAAGGCGAGTGGAAAACTGGGAATCGCCAGTCCGGCTCCGGTGTGGCGCATCGTGGCGCCAAGCAGGATCTGCAGATAGATCATCGCCGTGGCCGCGATCGCCCGGCCTCGCAGGGTGCGATCGTCGGCGACGTTCTCGGCGTTGCGCCATCGCGGCGAAGTGAAGACCACGAGGCTGAGCGTCAGGCAGAAGAACAGCTGCGCCAGCCCGGCATGGGCGATTGAGACAGGCGGTGGCAGGAACAGCAGCACCGTCAGTCCGCCGAGCAGGCCCTGCAGGATCACCGCGCCGAGCGCGGCGAAGGCAATGTTGCGGACCCAGCGCCGCGGCTCGACGCGCCACGTCCAGACCGCCAGGATGACGGTGAGAAAGCCGACCGTGCTGGCGATCAGCCTGTGGCTGTGTTCGTAGAAGATGCCGCCGACCCACCGGTCCATCGGAAAGAGGAACATGAACTGGCCGTAGGTGTTGGGCCAGTCGGGCACGGAGAGCCCGGAGCCGGTGCTCGTCACCATGCCGCCGGCTGCAATCAGCAGCACGGTCGAGGCGGCAACGAGCTTGGCGTAGCGGTGGAGCCAGGGCATTGTGGAAAACCGGTTTTATGTTTTAGGTTTTACAGTTCTAGGGTTGGTTCTAGGTTTTAGGTTCTAAGTTCAGTTCAGTTTGGTTCGGGTTCGGGTTCGGGTTCGAGTTCGAGTTCGAGTTCGAGTTCGAGTTCGAGTTCAGTTCAGTTCAGTTCGCCGCGGGGGCCGCAGGGGCCTTGAACGTGAACGTCAGCGGCTTCGATGCCTTCTCGGCCAGCGTGACGCTCTGGGTCTGGGTGCCGAGCTTCTCGTGCCAGGCTTCCACGGTGTAAGTGCCGGCGGGCAGGTTCTTGAGCTCGAACTTGCCGCCGTCGTGCGTGACCGCGAAGTATGGGTGTTCGACGACACCGACGAAGGCGTGCATCCAGCTGTGAACGTCGCACTTGAACGGCATCATCACCTCGCGCTTCGCGAAGACCTTGTCGGTGGTGATGTGCTTCATCTGCTGCTGGGCGTTGAATTCCTGGTTCGCCTGGCCCATGCCGTGGACGTTGTGGAGCGTGTCGTCGCTATTGCTGATCTGCAGCTTCTGTCCGGTCTGCACGCCGAGGACGTGCGGACGGTACTGGCAGCCCTGCTGGTCGAGCGTCACCGACTCGGTGGGTGGCTCGAAGTAATACCCGTCGAGGCCGTCCTTCACATAGACGAACACATTCTCGAGCCCGCCATCGTCGACCACGAAGTTCTCGAACGTTGCGCCCTTCGGGTGCTGCTGGACGCAATACGGATCGGCCGCCAGCTTGACCGGCGGATTCGCCGGCGCGGCGCCGTCGAGCATCACGCGGCCTGAGACGGTGCCCGCCTTCGATACGTCCACCCGCTTCGCATCGGCAGGCGGAGCGCTCGATGCCGGCGCCGGTGAGCCGCCGCAGGCGGTCAGGAGGGTGAAGATTGCCACAGCCGTCAGCGGCCGGAAATGATTCAGAGCCATAGTCTTATAAAAATATCACAGACGTTTGGGAGGGCTCGTCGCCGGCCCGCCGCTACCCGCCCGTCTTCAGCTTCCGCAGGATGCGGTCCTGAATCCAGTGGGCATCCCACCATTCGACCGGGTTGATCATCTGGCCGTTGAGCAGCATCGTAAAGTGCAGGTGGTCGCCTCCGGCCAGGCCGGTCATGCCGGTTCGGCCGATCTCCTGTTCCTTCTCCACCATCTGTCCCGGCTGGACGCCGATCGAGGACAGGTGCCCGTAGAGCGACTGCACGCCCATGCCGTGATCGATGATCACGCAGTTGCCGTAGATCCCGAGCTCGCTCGCGTAAACCACCTTGCCGCGATTGGCCGCGACCAGCTTGGTGTTCGTGAACGACGCCAGGTCGAAGCCGAGATGCGTCTGATGGTCGACTTCCTTGCCGTTGTAGATGTAGGTCCGGTCGTCGGCGAAGGCGGATTCCACCGCGTTGTTCGTGAACGGGTGGAAGACGACGCCGCGCCAGTACATCTCGGGTGCGCTCTCCTTGGCGAAGGACGCAATCTTCGCCGCGTTCTTGCGCCGGAGGTCACCGTTGATGACGAGGAACTTCGCGATCTGATCGCCTTCCGGATTGACCTCGTTGGTGCCCGCCAGGATCGCGGGCACAACCCGGTCGAGGAATTTGTCGTCGAGCTGGATGCGGCTCTTCTTGAATGGCTTCGGGAACGAGGTGTAGTCGAAATCGGCGCGCGCCGTGTTGCCCGCCTCGTCGCGCGCGAAGAGATGAATCGGCGTCTTGATGTCCTGATCGTAGCGGAGGGCGAAAAACGCGATGCGCATCGCGGGGTCATCGAGCTTGACCCCCTCGATCCCGTTCGCGCCCGAAGCGGGATAGCCGGGATATTCGAGATCGCCCACCAGGACGCCTGACGTGATGTCGGGCGGCGTGGCGCGATACAGGACCATCTCGGCGCCGCCGAGGTTGATGTAGTGCTTCGACGAGAGCACCGAGACCTGCGGCCGCGTCAGCCGCACCTTGACGTCGCGCGACACGGTCGAGGTCAGCGTCCTGACGCCGCGCAGCACCGGACGCGACGCCGTGACGGTGATCCGCGCCGGCCCTTCCTGGAGGTCGGGAATGCTCTGCCGTCCCACGTCGCGGGTAATGTGCAGCGTATCCCCCTCCTGCTTCACGTCCGCCTTGGCGGTCGAGCCGGCATCGGTCGTGTAGAGCGGGGTGTCCTTGCCGTTCTGCTGAAGGACGATGCGGACCGCGGTCAGCTTGGCGCCTGGGGCGTCAATCGTGACGTCGAGCGGGGTCGAGGCGCCGATGAACTTGTCCGGTTTGCCGATCGCAATCGACGGCCCGGCGCCCCGTCCGGCGATCACGTACGCGCCGCCGGCGGCAAGCAGGAGGATGAGGATCAGTCCGAGGAGATAGCGCATCTCCTGATGGTACTGGAAACGACGGGACGGCGTCGGGTGCGGGTGGCGTTTTCTCGGGAACCCGGGCGATCGCGGCGGCG
>JBDTSX010000301.1:0-6511 GCA_039930925.1 Acidobacteriota bacterium
TCCAGGCGATCGCCACCGCGATATTGCCGACGGCATACTCCAGGATCAGGTCCCACCCGATGATCCAGGCGATCAGCTCGCCGAGTGTGGCGTAGGAATACGCGTAGGCGCTCCCGGCCTGCGGGATCATCGCCGCAAGCTCTGCGTAGCAGAGCGCCGCCAGGCCGCACACCACGCCGAGCAGGATGAAGGAGAAGACGAGCGCGGGACCGGCGCCGTAGCGGACCACCTCGCCGCTCGCCGTCACTTCACCGGCCGCCGCGGTGCCGATCGACGAGAAGATCCCGGCCCCGATGACGGCGCCGATCGCCAGCATGATCAGGTCGCCGGCCCCCAGCACGCGCTTGAGCGTGCCCTCCCCCTCCGGAATCATCTCGGAGATGGGTTTGCGCTGAAACAGTTGATTCATGGTGTCGGTGCGGACGGTGAAGCCTATCTGCCGGCGGAGACGGAATCAAGTGCTGAGCAGAAATCCCTGCACCGGCACCGACAGCCTGAAGACGGTCTCGCTCGATGCCAGGGCCAGCCCTCCCCGCGGATCGAACGCCAACCCGACGAGGTTTCCTCCCGACACCACCTGCTCCGGTTCCGGCGAACCGCCCGCGCGCAGGCGATACACGCCGTTCGCTCCGGCCAGTCCGTCGACGACGTAGAGGTCACCCTGGCGATCGAAGGCGAGCCCCTGCGGCCGGCCGAAGCCCTCGTAGAAAACTTCGACAGCCCCGGATGGCGAGACGCGATAAATCGAGTCGCGCGCCCCGAGGGTCGGCGCCGTCACGTAGAGCCACCCGTCCGGCCCGAAGGCGAGATGAAAGGCGGCGACGCTCGCGGGGATGGTGGCGAACACCGCGGCGGAGCGGCGATCGCGCACGCGGAAAATCGATCCGGTGCGGTCGCCCACGTAGAGGACGCCGTCGGCATCGAAGGCAATGCCGCAGGCCACGCCAAGCTCCGACGCGACGACCGTCAGCCGGCCGTCCGCCTCGACGCGGTGGACAGTCCCGTCGAACCGGCTGGAGACATGCAGCCGGCCCTCCGGGCTGAAGGCAATCGAGGTCGGGTTCGCGAGATCGGCAACGAACGGTTCCCGCGAGCCGTCGGGACGGACGACGAAAATCGCCACCGGCCCCTGCTGGCCCCGCGATCCGCTGAACGTGACGTAGAGGTTGCCGGCGGCATCGAAGGCGGGACTGTCGACCTGGTGAAGGCCGGTCGCGAGCGGCGTGCCGATCTCCACGTAGGCGGTCTCCCCAGGAGCCTCCTCGATCCGGACCGGGGTGTGCCCCCCCTCCAGGCCGGCTGGGACGATCGCCGCAAGCTCCGTGGCCGACGCCGACGACAGGCGGGCCGGGACGCCGCCGATGAGGACCCGCGGCAGGAGCGGATCCACCGCGAAGCCGGTCCCCGCGATCGCAATCCGCCCCCCTTCCACGGCCCAGAGCGGGCGGACCGCGGAGATGCGCGACGAACTGGAGGAGGTCATCAGGTTGGGTTAGAAAGCGAGAAGGAACTCGGGGTCCGATCTCCCGTTAAGTGTCGTCGAGCTCCATGTTCCAATAGAAGTAATCCCGCCAGCTGTCGGGGGCGTTCTTCAGCCCGACCGTGATCCGGATCGCGGGAGCCTTCTCGGGGCGCTTCGGGGCACGAATGAGGTGCATGCGAGCTTCAGCCGGGGTCCGTCCGCCTTTGCGCCGATTGCAGCTGATGCAGCAGGTGACGATGTTCTCCCAGTCCTTGCGGCCCCCCTGTGCGACCGGGACAACGTGATCGAAGGTCAGCTCCGCGGTCGGAAACACTTCGCCGCAGTATTGGCACGAGTGATCGTCACGCGCGTAGATATTCGCTCGGGAGAACGGGACGTAGTCGATGTTGCGCCTGATCTTGATGTAGCGCAGCAGGCGGATGACCGAGGGAAGCTTGAAGCTGAACGACACCGACCGCACTTCGCGGTCGTACACCGAGATCACTTCGACCTTCCCCTGGCACCAAAGCGTCATCGCCTTCTGCCAGTGAACGACCTTCAGCGGCTCGTAGGTGGCGTTGAGGAGGAGCGTTTGCTCCATAAAACCTGAGATATTTTGACTGATGGCTCCGCTACTGTCAAGCTGGCGTGAGACGTAACAGGAATGTTTCCAAAGCCTTAGCGCCATGGGAACGGGCAGCCCAGTCGCCTGAGGGGGGCGGCGGCACCGGCAAGCAGCCAAAGTCGAGCCTTCGAAATCCCGATAGTAAGGCCGAGACATGCACCGTCCGCTCGCCCTTCTGCTCGCGCTCCTGTCGGGCGCCTGCGCCTCCTCCGGCGCGGTGCCCCGGCCGTTTCCAGTGCCCGGCGGCCCACCACCGGCGCCCGCAGTTTCGGGTCCGCTCCCATCGGGGACAAATCCGGCGGAGTCGACCCCGCCGCTATCCGCATCGGAATCGGGCTATGCGATCACCGGGACCGCGCTGGCCCTGCGTGGCGCGCCGTACCGGAACGGCGGCAGCGACCCGGCGGGATTCGATTGCAGTGGCTTCGTCTGGTACGTCTTCGGGCAGCACGGCGTGCAGGTGCCACGAACGGTCGCCTCTCAATATCAGGCTGGGACGGCTGTCGGAAGCCGCGACGTGCGTGCCGGCGACCTGGTGTTCTTCAACACCACTGGAGGCGGGCCATCGCACGTGGGGATTTCAATCGGGGGAGACGAGTTCGTTCACGCGCCCAGCTCAGCCGGGTTGGTGCGGGTGGAGCGCCTGGGGGCGCCGTACTGGTCCACGCGCTTCATCGGCGCGAAGCGGCTCAACTAGGCGCGGCGCTCGCGCCGGCCGTCACGCGGCCCGGTGCTGCCCCTTGCGGGTCAGGCGCCGCGCGCCCGCCTCGGAAAAGTGACGGATGTGGAGGTCGTCCTCCGAGTACAACACCGGCTGGGTCACCGGCTTGAGCGGCTCGACCCTGACCGACGGTTCGGCCGCCGGGAGATCGACCGCCTCCATGTAGCGCTGCGGAAATGACGGGAAGTTCTTGAAGGTGGTCGCGACCAGACCGCCGTGCCGCGCGTTGATTCCCTGGAAATCCTGCTCGAGGAAATCGTACAGCGCGGCATCCGGGTCTGACTGCCGGTAGTGCTGCACCATCTCCGCGACCTCTTCGTAGAACAGCGGTCCGTGGGATCGCGGCGAGTGCGTGCCGTCGGACTTCGCCACGCGGCGGATGCCGGACTCATCCGGATCGATGTGATAGAGCTCGTGGACAATCGTGTCGAGCTTCGCGACCCACCCCGGCGTGCCCGCCGGATAGAGATCCCCCTTGCGCGATCGATCGAGGGACTGATCGCAGAAGCGCGGCAGGACGAAGGAAATCAGGTACTTGATTGGGGTGCCGCCGACGCGGACTTCCGGAGACTTGGTCACGAACCACTCGGAGCGCCGCGTCAGCTGACCCGTGCTGCGGTCGCGCCAGAAGTAGTAGCCCGGCTCGCTCTCCGGCAGCGTCAAGCAGTGGCAGGTGGCGAAGGCTCCCTCAGCCTCGGACCGGCCGAACCGGCCGAAGACCACCACTTCTCGCAGGTCGATGAACGACAGCCGTGGCGTGCGGATAACAACGTCGTGCATCAGCCGCGCGATGCGCTCGGTGTAATTTATCATCGGACACACGTCAACCGAAGACACGGAACTCCGGCTACGTCCTTGCCGCTTCAGAGGGGAGCTGTGAAACGTGTGCCGACTATAGAGTCTGAGTGGAGCGGTGTCAAGGTGAGCAGGAGCCTGTTTTCCCAGGGAAGATCCGACACTTACGGCGATCTGGCACCCGGCGGTTTACCCTGCGGATCCTGCGGAGCGGGAAGCGCCTGACCGGGCAGTTCCGCAGGCCCGCCAGCCTCGCCCGGGACGGCGGGCAGCACCTCGGGAAGAGGCGCCGCTGGAGGGAGCGCCGCCGGTGGGCCGGTCGCCTGGACCGGCGGAGGCGTCACCAGTCCCATCCTTCGAAACACCATCTGCTGTCGCCGCCGCAAGCGCGGGCTGGGATGCCCGGGATCGAACACGCGCGGGCTGGGAATCGCTGCCGCGAGCAGCGCCGACTCCTGCGGCGTCAGGTCCGCCGCCGATTTCTGAAAGTAGGTGCGGGAGGCGGCTTCCGCGCCGTAGATTCCATCGCCCCACTCGATCACGTTCAGGTACAGCTCGAGGATGCGCTGCTTCGACAGCTCCGTCTCGAGCTGCCGCGCGATCATCAGCTCGCGCAGCTTGCGAATGGGATTTTTCGAGGGAGAGAGATAGAGGTTTCGGGCGAGCTGCTGCGTGATCGTGCTGCCGCCCCGCGCGAATTCCATCCGCTCGAAATCGACGTCGATCGACTCCCGCAGCTGCTCGAAGTCGACCCCTTCGTGCTGCCAGAACTTGCTGTCTTCCGCGACCAGCACGGCACGGATCAGGCTCGGCGCGATGCGCCCGTATCCGATCCACCGCTGGACCCGGCGCGCCGGTTCTCCGCGTGCGTGCGCCTCGCGGATCCGCAGGTCGATGAATGCGGTGCTGTCGGGATTGGCCAGGCGCAGGCCGCGGACATCCGGCAGGGTCAGAAAGAGGAAGGCGCCGTAGCCGAAGCCCAAGGCAAGCACCGCCGCGAAGCCTCGCCCGATCCGCCGCAGAACGGATCCCCCTCCCGATCGCCGGCGTGTGACGGCGGTAGTACGTCCGCGAGCTGGGCGCCCCTGCGCGACAGCGCGTCCGCGCCCGCTCAGGAGACCTCCTGGAGCTGTCCCAGTGCGGCGCGTATCTGCTGCCTCCCCGGCTCGGCCAGCGGAGCCAGCGGGGCGCGCGGGGCGCCCGCCGTGTAACCCGCGAGATCCATCGCCGCCTTCAACCCCGGGACGCCGTGGATCGTCGTCACCAGCCGCGCCAGCGGCGTGAGCCGCCGCTGGAGTGCGCGCGCCTCCGCGTGACGGCCCGCGGCGGCCAGCGCCTGGAGCTCCACGCACAGCTCGGGGGCGACGCACGCCGCAGCCACGATTCCACCCGCGGCGCCCACACAGAGCGCCGCATAGAACACCGGCGCGGATCCGCAGAGCACGGCAAACGATCGCGGGACCGCGTCGACGCATGCCGCAAGCTGCTGCGCGTCGCTGCTGGTTTCTTTCACGCCGATGATGTTCTCATGCTCGGCGAGCCGCGCGATCGTCTCCGGCGCCAGGTTGATCCCCGTCAGTGCGGGATAGTTGTACAGGATCACGCCGACAGGCGAGCCGTCGGCCACGGCGAGGTAGTGACGCACCAGTGCATCCGGTGTCATCGCGGCCTTGAAAAAGAACGGCGCGCGCACCAGCACCGCATCGGCGCCGAGCGCGGCGGCCCGGCGGGACGCGGCGATTGTCGCGCGCGTGGACTCGCGGCCCGTCCCGACAATCAGCAGCCGGCCCGACGGGATCACCTCGCGTGCGGCCCCCACCACGCGATCGCCTTCATCGTCGTCGAGCAGCGGCGCCTCTCCATTCGAGCCGAGCGCCAGCACGCCGCCGAGGCCCGCCCGGACCCAGCGGGTGACGTTCGCGGCAATCGCGGTGGTGTCCACCTCGCCGTCCTTGAACGGCGTCGGCATGGGAGGAAACACGGCGGCGAGCGTCATGCGAGCGAGCCTACCGGCCAGCCGCCGAGGGTGTCAACCTCCGGCGCCGCGTCCCGGGTGTCGTCGGCGGACACCAAAATGCCGGAGGCAGGCGATCCTGCTCCGGCATCGAGAGACATCGACAACGAAGGAGTCGTGACGCTGGGACAATCCGCGCGTCAGTGCACCGTCGGACTGCACACCGTTTTTGCAGGACGCCAGTCCTCGACCAGGATCGTCCAGAGGGTCTGGTCGAGATACGCGCCGTCGCGGAGGAACGACTTGCGCAGGACGCCTTCCGCTACCGCGCCGACCTTGCGCAGTGCGCCATTGCCGCGGCCGTTGGCGACCGCGGACCGCGCCTCGAGCCGATGGCTCCCGATCACGTCGAACGCGAAATCGACCACCATCTTCGCGCCGTCGATGAAGGCGCCCGTGCCCCAGTACGCCGACCCCATCGCGAAGCCCCACTCCGCGGTGCCGAAGCCCGGCGCGAGCTGCCGAATCTGGAAAATGCCGACTGCCGTGTCCATCCCGTGCGGCACGATGCCGAAGCAGACATAGTTGCCGGCCATGCGCTCGCGGTGCGTCCAGGCAATGAACCGCTCGAATCCATCCACCGTGTTCGGCGGCGGCGAGATGAACCGCGCCACTTCCTCACTCGCCAGCATCGTCAGCAGCGAGGGCGCATCGGACAGGCGCAGCTCACGCAGCGTCACCATCGTCCCGGTCAGCACCGGAAGCGCCTGACGCCAGGTGCTCTCGATCACCGGCGGCATCGAAGCCTGACACACGACGTCGAGGTTGGAGGCCATCGCCGCGTCCCTGTAAGGCATGCGCTCCATGGCTACACTCCGCCGAGAATGCCGGGCAGCGGGAGTGCCGGCACGACCGGCGTGGTCAGCGGCGCGAGCGGACCAAACAAGTCCTCCC
>JBDTSX010000302.1:0-6484 GCA_039930925.1 Acidobacteriota bacterium
CAGGGTGCGACGACATTCAGTCAGGTTCCGAGCACCGACCGGGTGGTGACGATCCGTGGCGAAGCGCCTGGCGTCGCCGAAGGCCGGATCGTCGTGGACGTGGCGGAAACGTCCTCGGTCCGCCTGGTGTTGACGCCCACCCCCACCGCCGTCGCGCCGCCGCCTGCCGCCGTGCCGTCCACGCCACCCGCTCGAGGCGTACCGCCAGCCGCAACACGGCCGCGCAATCTGGCCGCAGAACTGCCGGGCACGTGGGAGATTCTCGTGACGGGGGCCGCCTCCAACGTCAGGATGCGCCGCGGCACATTTCAGTTCGCGCCGCAGGCTGACGGCGAATTCCTCGTGACCGCCGGCTTCACGGTCGACGGCATGCAGGCGCGACTGACCGGCCGCGCGACGGTCGTGGCGTCCCGGGTGTTCGTGAAGTACAGCGTCACCACCGCGGAGGGGGGCTCGTGGTCCGGCGAGGCCACTTTCGAGCGTCCGGCCGCGATCCGGCTCTCGGGCCGGATCGAGGCCAAGGATGGCGACGATGTGGCCATTCAGCTGCGGAAGATTGACCGGTAGAGGTCTGGTGACGTGAGGCTGCCATCCGATCTGAACCGCGCGCTGGTGGGTTTCTATCGCGGCTGGGACCGGCTCGAGCGCGAGCAGTTCAACAGCTCCGTCATCGACTTCGACCTCGCTGAACCGGCGCCGGCGCTCACTTTCGAGAGCCGCGAGGCGGTGGCCCGCGAGCTGACGCGGCTGGAGGCGACGATCGGGGACGCGGAGGGTCCCGCCGCCGATCTGTCGCGCGCGCGGTTACGCGCGTCGTCGATGTATCTGCGCGGACTGAAGGATCTCGACTCCATTCCCTTTCGCGAGTATGTGCTCGAAACCATGGGCATCGAGCCGGCGCCGATGTCCGAGGCGCGCATCGGGGCCTCGGCGGTCCGGGTACGGAATCTTCTGCGCGAATACCGCGGCGGCGAGGTCATCCCTTTTTCGCGCCACGGTTTCGACGCGTTCCGAGCGGAGTTTCAGACCGGCACCGGGGACAACCTGGTGCGCCAGTTCGAGTACTTCTGCGGCAAGTGGATCCCGGTCCTGACGCGGGCGATCGAGGCCGACCTCGATCTCTCGTCGATCGTGGTCGAGTTCGCCGAGGAGGACGCCTACTGGAAGAACTGGATCTCCGGCAATGTCGCCGAAGGCGAACCGATCAAGCTGCGCATCAACGTGCACGAGCGGCACGTGTGGTACCAGGGGGCGGTCGAGATCCTCGTGCTGCACGAATACTGCGGGCACGCAGTGCAGATGGCGCTGTGGCAGGAGGCGGTGCGGCGCGAAGAGATCTCCAGTTTTTTCGGCGTCCTGACGGTCCACTTCCCCGACCAGTTCCTGGTCGAAGGGCTCGCGGAAAGTGTCGCTCACGTGCTGCCGGACGAACGCGACAGGCGGGAGCGGCGCCCGAAGCACGAACTGGAGCGGCGTTCCGAGATCATCCGTGAGTTGCAGACCTACAATCTGTTGATCCTGAACAACGTCCACATCCTCGCCAACGAGAAAGGCGTGGATGTGGCGCGGACTTACGCGCGGCAGCGGCTGCCGTTCACGTCGTTCGAGACCATCGAGCGCGAGCTGCGGGACCGCACGCGGCATCCGCTGTTTCGCACCTACCAGTACGTCTACGGACCGGCACAAGAGGCGTTCGTCGGCGCCCTCGAGCCGCTGCCGGCGGCGGCGAAATGGCGAGCGCTGCAGAAGTTCTATCGCACGCCGATGACGCCGGCGGTGGTGCGCGCTTCGCTGGCCGCAAGCGGCGCCTGAGGCCGATGACCGGCGCGGCTCAGAACAAGCATTTCACCGCCAGTTGCGCGACCCGAGGATCGCCGGCGGCGGTGATCGTGCCGAAGGCGGCTGACCCCACCATCGTGTTCGGCGCCAGGAACGGCGGCGTGTTCGTCACGTTGAACAGCTCCACTCGGAGCTCCAGCTGGCGGGTGCCGGACAGCGCCACACGGCGCACCAGGGCGAGATCCAGATTGCGGTAGCCCGGGCCGCGGATGGGATTCCTGGAGCTTGTGCCAATCGCGAACGGAGGCGCAGCGGCGAAGGCGCTGGTGTCGAACCATCGATTGACGGTGCGTTCGTTTGCCGGAAGGGTGGGGGCGCCAGCCAGATTGGGGCGCTGGGTACCGAATCCGGCAAAGCCGTTGTTATTGGTCGTCTGCGTCACGGGCACCGGCATCCCAGACTGCATCGTGAGCACGCCGCTCACCGTCCAGCCGGCCACGAGCGCACCAATCGCACCGCCGCCGTGACTCCGCCGGCCGGCGCCGAACGGGAGGTCCCAGACCGCGGATGCGACCAACACGTGCGGCGTGTCGCCGGTCGAATAATCGCGTTCGAGCTTCCGGTTGAAGCTGTCCGCGATCGGGAAGTTGGCCACCGGCCCGGTGAGGATCGACGCATCGAACACGGAGGAGGCGTCGTCGATCAACTTCGAGCGGGTATAGCTGACCAGATACGACAGCCCGTGTGACAGGCGCTGTTCGAGCTTGGTGTAGAAGCCGTGATAGATCGTCGTACCCACGTTGTTGCGATTCAGGCTCACCGTCGTGTACTGCGGATACGGCTTCAGCAGCTGGGCACGCGGGATGGTCGGGTCGCCGAGTGACGAGGAGCGTGGGATGCTGCCGAAGTAGGGATTCGGCACGCGCTGCAGCAGCGCGAGACCCTGCGCCAGCTGATCGACAGTCAATTGGTTGACGTTCGTGTCCGGCAGCCCGACGCGGGTGATTTTCGAGCCGACGTAGGCGACTTCCACCGCAATGTTCGACGACAGCTCACGCTGCAGCGACGTATTCCACTGCTGGACGTAGCCGGATCCCAGGTCGCGATCGACGGCGAACACCCCCTGCCCGATACCGGCGTCGGGCGTGAGCGGAATCGGCTCGACGCTTGGGCCGGCGGCAAGCGTGAACGCCGGTGTGATGTTGTCCAGCGTCCGCTGGGACACGGTCTGCAGGAACGGGAAGACCGGAGTCGTGAACGGCGTCATGATGCCGGCCATCTCGATCCAGACCATGGCGTACCCGACACGCGCCACGGTCTTGTCCGTCACGCGTCCGACCACACCGAGGCGAGGACCGAAATCCCGCTTGTGGAGCTGGCGGGCCGCCCGGGACTGGCCCTCGCGCCCCAGATACTCGAGTTGCTGCGTCTGCAGGTTGAATACGGCCGACTGGTTATTCTCTTCGGTCGAGGGAAAGTTCAGCGTGTATCGCACTCCGGCGTTGACCGTCAGGCGATCGGACAGCCGCCAGTCGTCCTGGACGAAGTATTCCTGGAAATGAGCGCGGTTCCGGATTTCCTGCTGCTGAAGATCGATCGAAAACAGCTGCACCTGCCCGAGCAGGAAGCTTGCGAGCGGCGTGCCCGTGTTCGGCGTCCCCGGCAGGTCGGTGAAGAGGTTGCCGAAGGTGAAGGAGCCGGTCGGCGAGGGGGGCTGCAGCACGTTGAGGCGCTCCCACCGCAGGTCGCCCCCCGTCTTGATCGCGTGCCGCCCTTTCATCCAGGTGAGCGTCTCGCCGATCTCGGTCACGCTGGTGCCGAAATCCGTCGCGGTGTTCGCCGGCGATCCGAGCTGCTGATAGCCGCCGATCAGGATCGTCGGCAGCGTATTCGGAAACGTCGCCGTCGAGGGAATGCCCGGCAGGTTCAGCGACGCCGACGCCGAGGTGCTGAGTTGCACGGCGGTCCGGCCGACCGTCCGGCGGGTGTCGCCGATGCGAAGCTCGTTCAGGAGGGAGTCAGTGAATGTGCGGCGATAGCTCGATGCGAACGACCAGGCGGTCGTGCTCTGCGGGCCCAGCGTGCCCGAGGTCGCGCCGCTGCCGTCAGACAGCGGTGTCACAGGGAGGAACTCTTCACGCAATCGGGTCAACCGGCCGAACATCTGATCCCGAGGCGTGAACTGATGGTCGATGCGCAGGCTGACCTGGTCCTGGTCGACGGTTTCGTTCGCGGTCCGGCGATAGTTGTTGGCGGTGCCGGAGCTCGTCGGCAGCGGATACCGCACCAACAATGCGCCCGCGACCGCGTCGATCCGTTCAACGGGAATCGTATTGCCGGGAAACAGCGTACGCGTGACGCCCCCTCCCGCAGCAGCCACCGTCGTCGCTGGATCGTAGATGACCGGCACCCGGCCGCCAATCGACTCGGTGAAGATCCTGCCGCTCGAGAGCCGTCGGCACCGTCGAGATCACGGTGCGCCCGATGCTCTGCCGCTGCCCCTGGTAGTCGAAGAAAAAGAAGGTCTGATCGCGGCGAACCGGTCCGCCGATCACGCCGCCGAACTGGTTCCTCCGGAACTGCGGCTTGACCGGGTTGGTCGATGCAAAATAGTTGCGCGCATTCAAAGCCTCGTGGCGCAGGAACGCGAACAGTGTCCCGCGCACCACATTGCCGCCGGACCTGGTCGTCAGGTTGACGACACCGCCATTGAACCGTCCGAACTCCGCCGGCGGGCTGTTGCTTTCGATCTTGAATTCCTGGATCGCGTCCAGGTTGGGAAAGAACGCGACTTGCCCGGGCTCGGGCTGCAGCACCGAGATACCGTCGAACAGGTACTCGTTGGTACGTGGGCGGCCACCGTTGATGCGCGGGAGCGGAGCGGCGGGGGGAGGCGGCACGGCCACGCCTGGAACCAGGCTCGCCAGCGCAATGAAGCTGCGGCCATTGAGCGGCAAATCGACAATCGTCCTGTGGTCGATGACCTGGCCAAGCCCGGAGGCGGCGCTTCTGAGCAGCGGCGCGTCCGCCGTCACGGTAATCGCTTCGGTCAGACTGCCAAGGTGAAGGTGAACATCCAGAGTGACAGTGTCGCCGGTGGCAATACGGACGCCGTCGCGAATCAACGGACGAAATCCGCTGAGCTCAGCGCGGATGCGGTAGTTCCCGGGCCGCAGCGCCGGAATCGAGTAGCTGCCGTCGGTGCCGGTTACCGCCGTGCGCGCCAGCGACGTCGCCACGTCGGTCGCGGTCAGCACTGCCCCCGTCACCGCCGCGCCCGCCTGGTCCACGACCTTCCCGGAGATCGCACCGGCGCCGAGTTGTGCAGCCACCGGCGCCGCCAGCCCAGCCAGCACCAGCGCGAAGGCACACCCCCACCGCACACTCCACCGTCCGGCCATCGATTTCCCCCAAAGGGGAAACTCTACTGTGCATTAAATCGATAAGCAAATCGGCTTGAATCGCATTAAGTCACCCATCGACATCGCGATCGTCAACGAGCCCGCTGTGACTGGCCGGCGCGGCAGTCGCCGTCCGCGGCGTCAGGCCTCTTTGCGGTCCTTCAACATGATCAGCAGCATCCGAGCCGGCTCCGGGGCGTCGACCGCGTGGCGGATCTGTGCGGGCAGGCACACGATCGTGCCCGGGCTGGCGCGGACCGGAGTGCCGCCGATCGTCAGCGTGAGCTCGCCTTCGAGCACGATCGCGAACGCGTCGAACGGCGTCGTGTGTTCGGTGAGCCCCTGCCCCGCGTCGAAGGCAAAGAGGGTCAGGCTCCCGCCCTCGGCCTTCGCCAGAATTCGGCTGGCGATCCCGTGCTCGGCCGGGCTGATGAGCGATCGAAGAGCCAGCGCCTGGCTCACCGGAATCTGCGGACCCATGGACATGCGCGCATCCTTTCTTGTCAGGTCCAGCCTACTCCCGGCGCGCCCTAGGCGCGCACCGAATTCTGATCGCTGGCGGCCGTTGGTCGCGAGCGTTTCGGTTTCGGCCCTGCTCGATGTCGGCGCTGGTGACCGCATTCTGGAGTAGGCTACGGAGAAAGATCATGCGTGATCCTCTCGCGCGGTTGTGCCGGTCGTCGCGATGACTCGAGACGTGATCGGCCCGGCGGCGTGGGGCGTCGGCGCGACCGCGCTCCTGTCGGTGCTGATCCTCGTCGGGTCCCGCAACCTCGCCCACTTCGACGCCGCACTCGTCGGGTACACGTTCTCGGTTCTTTTTGCCACGTTCGGCCTGACCTACCGCTACGCGATGTGGCTGCAGCGGCCGCCTACGGCGATGTACTGGCGGCGCGGGTGGCAGGCGTTCTTCCGCCGCGGCTGGCGGCGGCGCCACACCGCCACATGGTTCCAGCGCGTCGGCACCGACATTCTCGCCAATCGCTTCATCTTCGCGCGCGATCGGATGCGCGGCCTCACCCACCTGCTGATCATGTGGGGATGCCTGGTCGCCGTCGCGATCACTTTTCCTCTCGTCTTCGGCTGGCTGCACTTCCGTCCGGTGCCTGGCGACCTGTCCATGTACGAGGCGGTCGCGTTTGGATTCCCCGCCTTTCGCTTCCCCCACGAATCGATGGTCGGGTTCGTGACGTTTCACGGGCTGGTGTGGGCCTCGTTCCTGGTGATTGCGGGGGTGATGCTGGCGATGCGCCGCCGCATGCGCGAGGAGGGGGCGGCGGCGGTCCAGCGGTTTGCGGAAGACT
>JBDTSX010000303.1:0-6480 GCA_039930925.1 Acidobacteriota bacterium
GGAACGTCCTACAGGCGGGCAATGGCCAGAACCCGGCCCGGCAGGCGGCGCTCAGGGGCGGGCTGAGTTCGACGGTCGCGGCGCTCACGATCAACAAGGTCTGCGGCTCGGGGCTCAAGGCGGTCATGCTGGCCGCGCAGGCGATCATCGTCGGCGACATCGAGGTGGCGGTGGCCGGCGGAATGGAGTCGATGAGCAACGCGCCGTACCTCGTGCCCCGCATTCGCGAAGGGCTTCGGATGGGGAACGGGACGCTCGTCGACTCGATGATCAACGACGGCCTCTGGTGCTCGTTCGAGAACTGCCATATGGGGGTCTCCGGCGAGGTGGTCGCGGACGCCTACTCGGTCTCGCGCGTCGATCAGGACGCCTATGCCGCCGCGAGCCACCGCAAGGCCGCTCATGCCACGCGCGAGGGCTGGTTTCGCGACGAGATCCTGCCGGTGACGATTCCGCAGAAAAAAGGACCGGACCTGGTGGTCGATCACGACGAGGCGATTCGCGACGACACGACCGGACAGACGCTCGCGACGCTGAAGCCGGCATTCAAGGAAGGCGGCAGCGTCACCGCCGGCAATGCCTCGGGGGTCAACGACGGCGCCGCGGCGTTCGTCGTGATGTCCGCGAACAGGGCGCGCGCGCTGGGGATCACGCCGATGGCTCGCATCATCGCGCAGGCGACGACCGGGCTGGCGCCCAAGATGGTCCTGATGACCCCGGTCGAATCGGTGCGCAAGGTGGCGGCGAAAGCGGGCTGGTCGCTCGACGACGTCGAGCTGTTCGAGATCAACGAAGCGTTCTCGGTGCAGGCGGTCGCGGTGATGCGCGAGCTCGGTCTCGCGCCGGACCGCGTGAACGTGCACGGCGGCGCGGTCGCGCTGGGCCACGCGATCGGCGCCAGCGGCGCGCGCGTCCTGACCACGCTCCTCTACGCGCTGCGGCGCCGCAATCTCACCCGCGGCATTGCCGCGCTCTGCCTCGGCGGCGGCAACGGCGTCGCGCTCGCCGTCGAACGCCTGTAGCCTTCCCGCGCAGCATCCAGGGGCCAGCACTGTGATCGAGAACATTCGGCAGGTGGGCGTGGTCGGGGCCGGCACGATGGGCAACGGCATTGCCGAAGTCTTCGTGCGCGCGGGCTTCGAGGTCTGGCTGGTGGACCCGGCGGCGGCGGCGCTCGAGCGCGCGCGCGGCACGATTGAGAAGAGCCTGGCGAAGTCGATCGAGAAGGGAACGCTGACATCGCCCGATCGGGACGCGGCGCTCGGTCGCCTGAACAGTGGCAGCGGAATCGGGCGGCTGGCCGGCGCCGATTTCGTGGTCGAAGCAATCAGCGAGGACCGGTCGGCCAAGCGCGATGTGTTCGCGAAGCTCGATGCGGTCACGAGGCGCGACGTGGTCCTGGCGTCCAACACCTCCTCGATCTCGATCACCACGCTCGGGGCCGCGACGACGAGGCCGGAGCGGGTGCTGGGGATGCACTTCATGAACCCGGTGCCGCGGATGGCCCTGGTCGAGCTCATCGCCGGACAGGCAACGTCACCCGACTCGATGCGTGTGGCCGTCGCGTTGTGCGCGCGGCTCGGCAAGACCGCGGTGCACGCCGCCGACTACCCCGGCTTCATTGCCAACCGCATCCTGATGCCGATGATCAATGAAGCGATCTTCGCGCTGATGGAGGGCACCGGCACGCCGGAGGGCATCGACACGGTGATGAAGCTCGGCATGAATCACCCGATCGGGCCCTTGGCGCTCGCCGACTTGATCGGGCTCGACGTGTGCCTCGCGATCATGCTCGTCCTCCAGGACGGCTTCGGCGATCCGAAATACCGCCCCTGCCCGCTGCTGCGCCGCATGGTGGCGGCCGGTCATCTGGGGCGCAAGACCGGCAGGGGTTTCTTCGACTACTGAGTCGGCTCCGCCTGGTCGGTGCGCCGAAATTGTGATCGGAATGTGCGACAACAGAACACCCGCACACCTGTGCGCGGCGCACAGTCCTGTCATCCCCCACGCCGGCCAGCACAATCCCGGGCACGCTGCTTGCGATGGCGGGACGCGATGCTGACTCACACGGGCGAGATCTCTCCGGGGACCGTCGCGGCTGCGACCGGCGACGCGCGTCCTGCGAGCGCGGAACGGCCTGCCGCCGCACCCGCGGCCGCCGCGCCCGAACCGGCCATCAACGTGATGTTCCGGCGCATGTTCGAGTTGAAAGCCTCGGACCTGCACCTGAGCTCGACGATGGCGCCGATGGTGCGCAAGGACGGCGAAATGCGCCGGCTGCATGATGCCGCGGGCCCGTTGTCGTCCGAGATGATCCTGCGTCTGCTGGGCGAGATCATGCCGTCGATCAACAAGGCCGAGTTCGAGGCCCGCCACGACTCGGACTTCGCCTACGAAATCACCGGACTCGCCCGCTTCCGCGCCAACGTCTTCAAGGACCGCCACGGCGCCGGGGCGGTGTTCCGCGTGATTCCGGCCGAGATCCTGACCGCCGAGCAGCTCGGGCTCTCCGCGCACGTGCTCGCCCTGTGCCAGCTGAAAAAAGGGCTCGTGCTCGTCACCGGCCCGACCGGGTCCGGCAAGTCGACGACGCTCTGCGCGATGATCGATCACATCAACAAGTCGCGCGCCGATCACATCATCACGATCGAGGATCCGATCGAGTTCGTGCACCACAATCAGAAGTGCCTGATCAATCAGCGCGAAGTGCATACGCATACGAAATCCTTCAAGGATGCGCTGCGGGCGGCGCTGCGCGAGGACCCGGACGTCATCCTCGTCGGCGAGCTGCGCGATCTCGAGACGATTGCGATTGCGATCGAGACCGCCGAAACCGGGCACCTGGTGTTCGGCACGCTGCATACCTCGACCGCCGCCTCGACCATCGACCGCGTGATCGATCAGTTCCCGGCCGACCGCCAGTCGCAGATTCGCGTGATGCTGTCGGAGTCGCTCCGCGGCGTGATCGCGCAGACGCTCTGCCGGAAGGTCGGCGGCGGGCGCGTCGCCGCGCTCGAGGTGCTGCTCACGAACGGCGCGATCAGCAACCTGATTCGCGAAGGCAAGACCTTCCAGATTCCGTCGATGATGCAGGTCGGACGCGCCCAGGGGATGATTGCGCTCAACGACGCGCTCGCGGAACTGGTCAAGAAGGGGCTGATTACGCCGGACGAAGCGGTCACCCGCTCGATGGACAAGAACGCGATGTCGACGCTGCTCAAGCGCCAGCCGGGGGTCTCCGCCTGAGGAGCGCCACCAGGGCGCCGACCGGCAGCAGGATCACCAGTTCGCGCGCGAGCGCGCCGAAGTTCCCGATCCAGAACTCCGGCAGCCAGTAGCGCCGCGAAATCGGAGAGAACAGGTGCAGCCGCGACTCGTAGTAGCCGCGGTCGAACGGCCACAGCGCCATGATCCCGAGCGGCGGCGAGGTATCGCGGCCGAGCCAGTCGAGGAGCGTGTGCGACGCATACGCCAATCCCACCGCGACCGCCAATCTCCGGACGTGTGCCGCGTCGCCACGGCGCAGCGCGGCGCCGTACGCCCAGGCCCCGAGCCCGACGACCAGTGCCGCGCAGAGGGCGTGGCTCGGGCCTCTGTGCGCACCGACCAGCAGATCCAGATCGGCAGCCGCCCCCGCGGCGCCAAAGGCGACGAGCCTGACCCGTGCGGCGCGCCCGTCGCCGCGGGAGGTCGGGTCGATCAGCCAGCCGACCGCCATGCCGCCGAGGGCGTGCCCGATCGGCGACGGCATCAGGCCGCCTGGCGCTTTCTGCGATCGCCGCCCGTCTGCCTCATCAACAAACCTGCAATTCCGCGCTTTTCGAGGCGAAAGTCTTGTGTGCTCGTAAGCTACTGATTCATTAAGTCTCTAGCTGTGCGATGCGGCCAGACTTTCGCCTTGACTTTCCCCCCGGCACAATCCTAGAATGCAACGGCTCCAGTACCATGTGCGATCGTGTGACCCAGCCTGTCACTCTGTCGCCCGATGATGGAGCGGTCGAGGACAGCAAGAGCCTGCGGCCCGCGCGAATGGCCGGAGGACGCGCCGCGTGAGCGGCTCCCGCGAGCGCATGGAGCGGGGATGGGACCCCGCGAACAGTTAAAAGGAGCATTATGCCGCCAGTTGAAGACCGCACCGACCGTAACGACCGCGAGCGCCTCAAGGCGATCGAGATGGCCGTGGGCCAGATCGAGAAGCAGTTCGGTAAGGGCTCGATCATGCGCCTCGGTCAGAAGGACGCGGGCTACACCATTCCCGCCATCTCGACCGGCGCGGTGAGTCTCGATTACGCGCTGGGGATTGGCGGCGTGCCGCGCGGGCGGGTGGTGGAAATCTTCGGTCCGGAGTCATCCGGCAAGACGACCCTCGCGCTGCAGGTGATCGCGCAGGCCCAGAAGCTCGGGGGGATGGCCGCGTTCGTGGACGCGGAGCACGCGCTCGATTCGCAGTACGCGGTCAAGCTCGGGGTGGACCTCGAAAACCTCCTCGTCTCGCAGCCGGATAACGGCGAACAGGCGCTCGAGATCGTCGAAGTGCTGGTTCGCTCCGGCGCCGTCGACGTCGTCGTCGTCGACTCGGTCGCCGCGCTCGTGCCGCGCGCGGAAATCGAGGGGGAGATGGGCGAAGCGCAGATGGGGCTGCAGGCCCGCCTGATGTCACAGGCGCTGCGGAAGCTGACCGGCGTGGTGTCAAAATCGAAGACCTGCCTCATCTTCATCAATCAGCTGCGCGAGAAGATCGGCGTGATGTTCGGCAACCCTGAAACCACGACCGGCGGCCGCGCGCTGAAATTCTATGCCTCGGTCCGCATCGACATCCGCCGCATTGGTGCGATCAAGGACGGCGACCAGGTGGTCGGCGGCCGGACCCGCGTCAAGGTGGTCAAGAACAAGGTCGCGCCGCCGTTCCGCGAGGCGGAGTTCGACGTGATGTACGGCGAGGGCATCTCCAAGGAAGGGGATCTGCTCGACCTGGCGGTGGACCGCAAGATCGTCGACAAGAGCGGGACGTGGTTCTCGTTCAGCGGCGAACGCCTGGGCCAGGGGCGCGAGAACGTCAAGCAGTTCATGAAGGAGAATCCCGCGATCACCAAGACGATCGAGGAAAAGGTGCGGCGGGAGCTCGGCTTGCTTCGGGACACCGAAGTCGCGGCGGTCTGACGCCGCGCGCTACTTCGGGTTCTTCACGACCACCAGGATTTCGCCGGGCCGGATCAGCCCGAGGTCCTCGCGTGCCAGCGCTTCGATGGCGGACGGATCGTGCTGAAGGCGCCGGGCCTGCTCACGCAGCCCGGCGTTTTCGCGTTTCAGCTTCGCCAGACCCTCCGACGCACGCGCCAACTCCGCTCTCGCGTGGATCGTGCCGACCACGCCGCGATCGCCGAACAGCGAGTTGACCAGCACCATGCAGCCGGCGAAGATCACCGCGCGCTGGACCCACTTACTGCGACGCCGTGGAAGCGGGAGGCCGGAGCCGGCCGACACTCCCTCGGCCGCCCCGATGGGCGAGATTGGTTCCGAGCCGGCGTTGCTCGCGCTGCTGCGGTAAGGGATCGAGGTCATCGTCGTTGCCAGAACCTAACAGGTCGCGAAAAAAAGTACAAGTCAAAAATAGCGCGTGGCTGAAAAAAGTACAAGTTGAAAATGGGCCGCTTGTGGACGTGTCGGCCGCACTGTTATGATGAGCGTTCTGTCACACGCGTGTCGCGCGTGCCGAGGTAGCTCAGTCGGTAGAGCACAGCACTGAAAATGCTGGTGTCCCTGGTTCGATTCCAGGCCTCGGCACCACTCATCACTTCCCCTCCGTCCAGTAGAACGCGCGCCCCTGATTCCAGTTGACCGCGAACATCAGATCCCCCGCCTTCCCGCGATAGCCATGGATCCCGGCGGATGCGAGCATCGGGCCGTTGAGGTCTCCGCGGAGCATCGCCGGCCACCATTCAATTCGCCGCGGCATGTCGCAGCGCTGCCCCTGCAGAGAGATCTCGACCGGCTCGAGCAGCGCGCGCAGCGCATCCGATTCGGAAGAGGGAAAGTTGAGGAGCCCCCACCGGTCGGTGGTGCCGGGCAGGTGCGCTTCGCGCAGATCGTGCGAGCCCGGCGGCAGTCCTTCGGGGATCCAGCCATTCGCAATCGCACCCGCTTGCCGCGCCTCGTCGAGCGTCGTGAACGCGTTCGTCTGTGAGTTGAGATCGGCGCAGGCTCCAGCCAGAACCAGCAAGACGGCGGTCAGAACCGAAACGGCCACGCGCGTGATGAACGTGGGAGAGGCCACAGGGTCCGATTTGCACCGCAGGTCGTGGTGCTGACGGGGTCCGATCTTCATCGCGCGATATTACCCTTTAGGCCGGGATCCGGGATCCGGGATCCGGGATCCGGGATCCGGGATCCGGGATCCGGGATCCGGGGTCCGGAGTCCCGAGCCGAGTCCCGAGTCCCGAGTCCCGAGTCCCGAGTCCCGAGTCCCGAGTCCCGAGTCCC
>JBDTSX010000304.1:0-6471 GCA_039930925.1 Acidobacteriota bacterium
CCGTACGGCGACGCCATCGTCCAGGAGCTGGTGCCGGCGATCGAGAAGACGTTCCGCGCCATCAAGGAGCCGTGGAGCCGGATGCTCTCGGGCGGATCCACCGGCGGCTGGATTGCCGTGGCGCAGCAGCTGTTCTACCCGGATTTTTACGGCGGTTCGTTCGCGAGCTGCCCGGATTCGGTGGATTTTTCCTACCACCAGGTCGTGGACATCTACAAGGACGCGAACGCCTACTTCGTCGACAAGGGCTGGATGAAGCTGGAGCGGCCGAGCGAACGGCGCCCGGACGGCAACATCGTGTCGATGATGAAGGATGAAAACTGGTTCGAGCTCACCGTCGCGGACAAGAGCCGCTCAGGCGGCCAGTGGGATATCTGGGAGGCGACGTATTCGCCGGTCGGGCCCGACGGCTATCCCAAGCGGTTGTGGAACAAGACCACCGGCGAGATCGATCGGAGCGTCGCAGAGCACTGGAAGAAGTACGATCTTCTGCACATCCTGCGCACCAACTGGCCGGCCCTCGGGCCGAAGGTCGCCCACAAGCTCAACGTCTATGTCGGCGACATGGATTCCTACTATTTGAACAACGCGGTCGAGAACCTGAACGCGTTTCTCACCAAAACCGACGACCCGAAGTTCACCGGCGAAGTGGTCTTTCAGCGCCGGGCGCCGCACTGCTGGGGTCCGTCCGCCGCCGATCTGCTGAACAAGATGACCGCGCAGGTTGCGAAGGTGGCGCCGGCGGGGGCCAACCTGAAGGCGTGGCGGTACTAAACGGTTTGAAGCCCGGCGCTGGTTAGACGAACCGGTTGAGAGTGACGTCGAGCACACGCGCCTGACGGGTGCCGCGATGCCACTGGACCAGGATCGGGCTCTGGTAGGTGCCTTCGACGATGGTGCCGCGGCCTGAGCCGTCGCGATCGGTGACGAGCAGGCTGACCGACCGCTTCATGCGCAGGAAACGCGACGCGGGCATCGAGATCGCGCGCGACAGGACGCTCTCGACGAGTGACTCGCGCAGCCCCAGCGCATCGACCAGCCGGTTAAACACGCGCACCAGATCGTATTTGGCGTAGTCCAGCGTCTTGGCCGGGATCGCGCGCGGGTTGCCGAGCATGTGCCCGGCCTTCTCCGCCATGAACCGGACCGGGTCGCGCAGCACCTCGGACAGATCGTGCCGCATCAGCAGCGTCTCGTACTCGTTGACGGTGAGTCCCGCGTGCCGCTCGCCGGGCGCGAGGGCAAGCCGGATCCGCCCCTTGGTCACGCCGTGGCGCGCCACCAGTTCCGCGCACTGCTCGTAGACGCCGAGATGTGGATCCTTGAGGTTGACCGATTCCACGCGATGCCCGGACACCGGCACCACCACACGGGCCTGGGCCACGGTTTCTTCCGCGGAGTAGCCGAGGACACTCGTCCGCCGCGTCCGGGATCGGCCGGCGTGCACGCCGTCCAGATCGATGAACGACATCGGCTCGCCCGGACGATTGAGGTAGGCCACGCAGGTCCGCAGCGCGCCCGCCATGAAGGCGAGATGGGAATCCGCGTTCAACGGCTCCGCCGGACGCTGGGCGGGCGACAACTCGGTCCGTCGTTCGATCTTGTCGTGCGCGTATCCGGCGCCCTCCGGAAACATGGTCCGGAAGACATCGATGTAGGGCATGACGCCCGCCGGGTTCTGATTGAGCCTGGCGGCGACACTCTGGTCGAGGTAGCCCGCGGTGGTGTGGAACGAGCAACAGAGGACGCGCGGATACGCATCGAGCGCGTCGCCGTACCGCGAATAGAGTTCGGCGCGGACGTCGGTCACGTCAACGCGGGCGCGCGGGGTGACTTCGAGTAAAAACTCGACTGGGGACGCTGACATGAAAAACGGCGCCGTGGCGCCGGATCGGTCATCAGGACTGCGCGCAGTACGCGCCTGGCGCCACACTGCGCCAGGCCGTCAAGCATAACACGGACTTAGGTTTAGGGCGAATCAGCGAGGAGGACGACCGCCTCCCGGCCCGCGCCTGGGGGGGCCGCCGTAGGACCGCCCCTGGTGCGAGGGGCGGCCGTGTGATGGCGCCACGCCGTCGCGGCGGGGCGCATCCCGGTTCCCGTCGGCCTGACGCGGCGGCGGCGCCTGCCCGCGCTGCGAAGCGGACCGCCGCGCCGCATTGACTGCGGCCCTGGCCCGCTCGTCCCGTTTCCGGGCCCGGATTTCGGCAATACGCTGCGCCAGGGGGACCTCGAGCTTGGCCTGTGTCTTGGCGTCGTAGTCGAAGTCCGAGACCGTCACGCGCGGCAGCCTGCGGCTGATCGCGCGTTCGATGTCGCGCAGGTTGCCCTCTTCTTCAGGAGAGACGAACGTGAACGCGTCACCGGTCGCCTCGGCCCGCCCGGTTCGCCCGACACGGTGGATGTAATCCTCCGGAACCAGCGGCACGTCGAAGTTGACGACGTGGCCAAGGGCATCGACGTCGATGCCTCGGGCCGCGATGTCGGTCGCGACCAGCACCGGAAAGATCCCCCGCTTGAAGCCATCGAGCGCTGCCGTCCGCTGCGCCTGCGAGCGATTGCCGTGAATGCGCTCCGCGCGCACGCCGGCCTTCACGAGGTGCTCCGCCAGCCGGTTGGCGCGATGCTTCGTCCGCGTGAACACCAGCGCCTGTTTCACGTCCCCGCGCCGCAGCAGTTCGACCAGCAGCACCGGTTTGAGGCCCTGCGACACCGGATAGACCGCTTGCGTGATCCCTGATGCGGGGGCCGCCTGCCGCTCCCGCTGAATCGTGACCGGATGACGCAGCATCTCCCCGGTCAGGGCGGCAATCGGCGGCGGCATGGTGGCGCTGAAGAACAGGGTCTGCCGCTTTGCCGGCACGTATCGGAGAATCTTGCGGATCTCCGGCAAAAAGCCCATGTCCAGCATGCGATCGGCCTCGTCCAGGACGAGGTACTCGAGATGGGTCAGCTTGGCGTACGGCGCCCGCAGGTGATCGAGGAGCCGCCCCGGCGTGGCGATCAGCACGTCCACGCCGCTGCGAAACGCATGCTCCTGCGGCCCCATGCCGACGCCGCCGTAGATCGACGCACCGGTGAGCGGCGTGTGCACGGCCAGATCGTTGAGGTCCGACAGGATCTGCGCGGCCAGCTCCCGGGTTGGCGCCAGAACCAGCGCGCGGGTCGTGCCGCGCGGCTTGTCGATCAGCTTGTTGAGGATGGGCAGCAAAAACGCCGCGGTCTTGCCGCTGCCGGTCTGGGCGCAGGCGAGCACGTCGCGCCCCTCCATGGCCGGCGGGATCGCGTCGGCCTGGATGGGAGTGGGTCGAATGAAGCCGAGTTCCTTGATGCCCTTGAGCAGGCTGGGGTGGAGTTTCAGATCAGTGAATGACAAATGTTTGATGTCCCGATCGGTCCGGCCGGGCCGGACGCTACTGTGTTTTCTTCGCGGTGAAGGTGCCGTCGCCAAGCTCACCGAGCTTGATGGTCCCCTTCATGGTGCTGCTCTCCGCGGTGCCCGCGTAGACGATGTGCAGCGCCGTGCCCTGTACGGACAGGTCGATGGCGAACTCGATCGCCGACCCCTTGACGGTGCCGGTGAGTGGCGCTTCGCCCAGCTGACCGGCATAGGTGCCGGTCAACTTTTCCCCCTGCTGGGCGAGGGTGATGGTCGGAGTGCCGGAGCCGGCCGCCGTTTCCACCGCGAACGCCCAGGTTCCGGAGACATCGAGCGTGGCGGCGGCGGCCGCGGCCGGAGCGGCGCGCTTCGCCGACCACTGCGCCTTCTCCCCGGCAACGTCCACCGTGCCCGTCATCGTGTCCCCGTTGACGGTGCCGATCATGGCGAGGCTCACCGGACCGTCCTGGGTCGGGACGGTGAACCTGATCGTGACGGCCTTGTCCTTGACCGTGGCTTCGACCGCCAGGTCACCCTGCTGCGGCGCCGAGAGGATCCCGGTGAGCTTATCGCCGTCCTTCTTCAGCACAAGTGGCGCCTGCTGCGTCCCTTGCTGCATCGCAACGCTGACGTCCCAGTTCCCGGCGATGTCGGCGGTTTGCGCGGCGGCAGGGAGGGCGAGCAACAGCTGGCAAGCGGCGATGGCGATCGAATAGCGAATCATGAGGCTTCTGCGATGCATAGGTGTCTTACGCTACCACGTGTCCGTCGGTCGTCGCTGCGGCGGCGCGCAGTTTGCCGCCGAGCAGGATACCGCCCACGCCGATGAGGCCGGTGGCGACCGGGTACCAGCCGGGTTGGGCGCCGGCGGGGCCGGCCACCACCGATTGAACGGACAGCGCGGCCACCACGGCGGCGAGCACCGCGGCGTGGCCGTAAGGCGCGAAAGCGGCAAACCTCGCCGCCAGCCAGCCGCCGAGGACCGCTCCGATCGCGCCGATCAACAGGTTGACGGCAAGGTACGCGATCGGCAGCGCGGACGGCTGGCCGCTCGACGCCGCCCTCATGCCCCCGGGAATGAACAGCGTGGTCCCGACGATCGTGCCGACGATCACGGTCAGGACCATGAACCCGAAGCCCGCCACAATCGCCGCCACGCTGCGCAGAATTCGCATCAGCGGGCCTTCCCCATCGTCATCGACCGCCTCACGCCCCTTCCGCCGCCTCGAGCGACTCCGGAATCTCGCACCCGAACTGCAGCAGATAGCCGTTGTTGTCGTAAATCGCGAACTCGCGCATCCCGTAGTCGAAATCGTCGATCGGATAGCAGACTCGCGCCGCGTCCTTCACCCGCTCCCACAGCGCGTCCACATCGTCCGAGTTGATGTAGAGCGAGCCGGTGAAGACCGGTCCATCGAACGGCTCGTGGTCGTTGGGCAGCGCGAACATGATCGACACGAGGTCACGGTGCACCGACGCCCATCCCCAGTCGGCCGCATGCGCATCGCAGGCGAACCCCAGGACCGTCGTATAGAAATCGACCGACCCCCGCAGGTCGCGCGTCCGCAGCATCGGCGTCAGGTCTCTGAGCTTCAATGCGCCCTCCGGAAATCGCATCGGTCCTTACGCGGCACCGGCCGGGTGCGGAAATCCGCACGCGAGGCCGAAGACAGGAGCGGCGTCCGCACCGCGCCGCGGCTGTCGAGGACGAGCCCGGTCTCGGACCCCATCGCGATCACGCCGAGTGTCAGCAGCCACCGGCTGGCCGGTCGCCGTGCTGCCCTGGTCACAGCACGCGGATCACGTCGGAGCGCGTGATGATGAACGTCTTCTCGGTCTTGAAGTCGCGGACCAGAACGGCGGGGTTTTCGGGCGTGATCATCGTCGAGAGGAGGTCGACCGGCGTCGAGATGTCGACGAAGGGAAACGCCGGCTGCATGATCGACTCGACCGGCTGCGACTTCACCTCGGGGCTGCCGACCAATTGCGAGTAGAGATGCGTCTCGTTGAGCGACCCGACCAGCCGCTTGTCCCTGGTGATCGAGATCTGCGAGAAATCGTGCTCCCCCATCAGCTTCACGGCGGTCTCGACTGGTTCGCTGCCCTCGATCGCGAGCAGCTCGCCCGAGAGCCCGGACGCGACGAGATCCCGCGCCGTCATCCCGGACTTCTCGATGAAGCCCTTCTCGCGCATCCACTCGTCGTTGAACATCTTCCCGAGGTATCGCGACCCGTGATCCGCGAAGATGACCACGATCACGTCGTCTTTCGTGAAGTGCTCTTTCAGCTGGAGCAGCCCGGCCAGCGCGGAGCCGGAGGAGTTTCCCGCGAAGATGCCTTCCTCGCGGGCGATGCGGCGCGTCATCAGCGCGGCGTCCTTGTCGGTGACCTTCTCGAAATGATCGATCACCGAGAAGTCCACGTTCTGCGGCAGGAAGTCCTCGCCAATCCCCTCGGTGATGTACGGGTAGATCTCGTTCTTGTCGAAAATCCCCGTCTCCTTGTATTTCTTGAAGATCGAGCCGTAGGTGTCGATGCCCCAGACCTTGATGCGCGGGTTGCGCTCCTTCAAATAGCGGCCCACCCCGCTGATCGTCCCGCCGGTGCCGACGCCGACGACCAGATGGGTGACCGTGCCGCTCGTTTGCTCCCAGATCTCCGGCCCGGTCTGCTCGTAGTGCGCGGCGCTGTTGGACAGGTTGTCGTACTGGTTGGCCTTCCAGGAATTCGGGACTTCCTTTTCGAGTCGCGAGGAGACGGAGTAGTACGACCGGGAATCTTCGGGATCGACGTTGGTCGGGCAGACGATTACTTCGGCGCCGAACGCCTTCAGCGCATCGACCTTTTCCTTCGACTGCTTGTCAGTCGTCGTGAAGATGCACTTGTAGCCCCGGACGACGGCGGCAATCGCCAGGCCCATGCCGGTGTTCCCGGACGTGCCTTCGATGATGGTGCCGCCGGGCGCGAGCACGCCGCCGCGCTCGGCGTCCTCGATCATCCGGAGCGCCATGCGATCCTTGATCGAGTTGCCGGGGTTGAAGGTCTCGATCTTCGCGAGCACCGTTCCGGGTACGCCGCGGGTGATGGTGTTG
>JBDTSX010000305.1:0-6428 GCA_039930925.1 Acidobacteriota bacterium
GGCAAAGCGGGGATCCTCGCCGGGGAGCGTGCCCACTCGCGGCATCGGGAATTCCGCGACCACCCCCGGCGGTTGTTTCGCGAGCCACGCGTAGAGCGGCGGCGCGGTATTCGGGAACGCGGCGAGCGGCAGCGGCGCGACCCAGTACTCGAGCATCAGCACCGCGCAGAGCGCGGACGCCAGGATCGGCCGTGCCCGTCGCGGCAGCACCGCCTCGAGCGCGGCGTGGCCGTAGGCCGCAAGCAGCGCGAGGAAGAAGAGGACGAAAACGCCCAGCCGCGCCGGGGCCCGCAGGGAGTCGAAGATCGGCGCATGCAGATAGAGAAACGTAAAGCTGTAGCCGTTCAGGCCCAGTGACATCTCGAATGCCACCGCGACCGCCACCAGATACGCGATCGCTTCATCCGAGGGCCGGCGCAGCAGCAGGCCGACGAGCGCCAGCAGCAGCGGCAGCAGCCCCGGAAACAGCCGTCGCTCCGGGTGTCCATACTCCGCCGAACCCTCTCCATATAGATAGTTGGTCTCGGTCGCCATCCGGTAGCTGGACGGACGCGCGCTGAAGTTCAGGGTCTCGGAGGGCGACCGCCCGCCGACGCGGTTTTTCGTCCCGAGATACAGGAGCGCGTAGGGCGAGACGACGATGCCGGCGAGGATCGCGCCGAGCACCAGCGCCCCCACGCTCCTTTTCATCCGCTCCGGCCGCATGGCAAGCAGCAAGAGGACCGCGGTCACGGCCAGCAGGGTCGCCAGAAAGATCCCGTAGTAGATGCTCGACATGAACTGCAGCGCGACGAAGAGCCCCGTCCACAATCCGTACTTCCGGGACGCGCCGGCGCCCTGACCGGCGGGCGCGTCGGGGGTTCCCGCGGCCGGGCGGAGCGCGCGGTGCATCGCCCAGAACGCCCAGGGCATCCAGACGGTCCACTGCAGTTCCATGTGCATGTAGTGCTCGAACCGGTACGGCGCGAACGCAAATATGAACCCCGCGGTGATTCCCGCCGCGGCGCTTCCCGTCAACTCCGCGGCGAGCACGCAGATGCCGGCCGCGGACAGCACGATGCCGGCCAGCAGCATGATGTTGTGCACGAGCACCGGCGGCATGCCGGCCCACAGCATCGGCGCGGCGATGAACGACTCGACCGGCATCGCGTCCGAGAAAGTCAGCGTGGCGGTCTCGGGCGAAAAGATGTTCCCGTCGAAGAGCCGCGCCGGCGCGGTGGAGAGCGCATGCGCCACCCACGCGAAGCGCCACATGTTGAAATAGACGTCATGGTGATCGGTGGCGGCGGAGCCGAGCCGGGCGGCCTGCGGCCAGGTCATGACGACGGTCACAACCGTGAAGAGCGCGAGCGACTTCAGGAATCCGGCAACGCGGGCCACGGGTCAGGACTCGCTCACCTGAATCCCGATCATCTGCATCAGGCGCAACGCGTTTCGGGAGGTCGCGATCCCGTCGCGAAGCCGGTAGTCGAAGCGCATGGCGTCCTGCTCATCGACCGTTTCCGTGAAGTGCACCAGCCGCGCGTGCGATCGCAACGGCTCCTCGCCGGCCAGGTTCAGATCGTGCGTCGTCATCGCGCCGATCGCGCCGGCATCGAGCAGATGACGGGTGACGGCGCGGACGGCGATGCCGCGCTCGGCGCTGTTGGTCCCCTGAAGAATCTCGTCCAGGAGATACAGCAGGACCCGCTCGTAGCGTGGCCTTTCGGCCGCGTCCACGACCCCCTTCAGCCGGGCGAGCGCGGCCATGAAATACGAGAGCCCGAGCTCCAGCGAATCCTGGACCCGGATGCTGGTCTGCAGATCGCACGGCGGCATGCGCAGCCGGGTCGCGCAGACGCAGCCGCCGGCCTGCGCGAGGACGCTGTTCAGACCGATGGCGCGCAGCAGCGTGCTCTTGCCCGACATGTTCGACCCGGTGACGAGCAGCACCGTCCCGGTCGGTCCAAGCTCGACGTCGTTGCTGACGCGGCGGTCGGGAGCAATCAGCGGATGCCCGAGCGCGGCGGCGGCAAAGACCGGCTGTTCGTCGATCGTCGGCAGACACCATTCGGGATTGTCGCGCCGGGCCGCGGCCAGCGCCGACAGTGCGTCGAGCTCGGCCATCGCCTCCAGCCATCCGCGCACCCGCGCGCCGGCGACGCGGCGCCACGCGTCGAGCGCGAACAGGACGTGGAAGTCCCACAACGTGAATGCCTGGATCGGGAAGTGGAGCAGCGCGGCGCTGTGCCGCAGCTGCGCGAACCCGATGATCCGGTTCAGCCGCTGCATGCACGCGGGCGCGGCCGCGCCGCCGGCGGAGAGCCGCGCTTGCACCTGCCGGAGAGGCGGGGCCTCGAATGGCGCTCCCGTCGCGTGCTCGAAGAGCGCCGCGTACCGCGTCAGCGCCTGCTGCCCCGTTCCAGCGCGATCGAAGGTTTTCTGGATCGGAGACTCCAGCGCAAACGAGAGCACCACGCCGAGCACCAGCGGGATGAGCCACAACGCCGCGTCGGTCACGCCGGCCAGGAACAGCCCGAGCAGCAGCCAGATCGCGGCGGTCAAGAGGATCGTCAGGATCCGGAGCCTGGAGGCGCGCGCGCCGAACGCGGGAGGGCCCTCCGCCCAGGCGAGGAACGCGTCGATTTCGCGCTGTCGGGCGCCGGCCGCGAGCACACCGTGCGCGGCGAGCTGCTCGCGCCAGTCGTCCTTCGCCGACAACTCCTCCACGGCCAGTTGACGCGCGCGAATCTCCGGCGGCGCCGCTGGGGCAAGCAGCCAGCCCGCCAGCCGCAGGCCGCCGAATGGCGTCGCGGCCGGCCCGAGCCATTGGAACAGTGACGCGCGGCCGAAGATGTCGATATCCAGCGCATACGGATGATGCGGAAGATCGACGGCCGGCGCGTCGCCCGGCGGAAGGTCGTTCCAGCGGCGCTCGATGCGGGCCAGCGCGTGCACTGTCGCCATGCGCAGCGCCTCGTGCCACGCCGCGCGGCTCTCGACGCGCGCGTGCCAGAACACGAGGACGCCAAAGATGACGAACAGGGCCGCCGCCCCGCCGAGACGGAGCGGATCCGCGTGACCGGCCACAGTCCAGACCAGCAGGCCGGCGGCCGCGAGGAAAATCGCCAGCCGCGCGCGGGAGATGCGCGACGACCGGCGCAGCTCGGTGTCGCGCCGGGCGGCATGCGCCACGCCGCGCGCGACGTACGCACGCCCCATCGACGCCGCCTCCGGGGCGAGATGAGCGTCAGCCACGGGTTTGCGGCAGGCCTGCACGGCGGGTCCGATGCGCGATGGCGCCCGGCCGCATCCCAGTCAACATTGATACAGTGTACTGTCCCCGTCCCGCTACCCGACGGAGCAGCTGATGCGTATCTGGATCCTGGCGTCGGTCCCGCGCTGTTCCTACGTCCCGAATACCGCGGCTCGAAGCACCCGCTGACGCGCGGCAACGTCCGCGGCCCGAGCGCCGATATTGCGGTCACCGACGGGAAATGGGAGATGATCGGCGTCAGCGATTCGTCGGGCAAGATGCTGCCCGCGTTCGAAGGCCTCTGCCCGCTCGTCGTGAAGCGCGGCTCCGCCGGCTGGCTGATCGAGGCGTATCGCGACACGCGGAAGCGGTCGCCGGATCCGATGCCGGTGCTCATCAAGCGGCCGGGTTTCACAGGGGGACGTCCGTTCCAGGTATGTTTTCTCTCGACCACAAGGTGATCGGTCTTCAGTACGCGATTACCAGCCTGATCTTCCTGCTGATCGGGTTCACGCTGATGATGATGATGCGGTGGCAGCTCGCCTATCCCGGGTCGCCGATCCCGCTGGTGGGCAGCCTGCTCGGTGCAACGAATGCGCCCGGCGGGATTATCGGCCCCGAGCTGTACAACCAGCTCGGCGCGATGCACGGCACGATCATGATCTTCCTCGGCGTCGTCCCGCTCAGCGTCGGCGGCTTCGGCAACTATCTGGTTCCGCTGCAGATCGGCGCGCCCGACATGGCGTTCCCGCGGCTCAACATGCTGAGCTACTGGGTGTATGCCGCCGGCGGGCTGATCATGCTCGGGAGCTTCTTCCTGCCGGGCGGCGCGGCGAACAACGGCTGGACGTCGTACCCGCCGCTCTCCGTTCTGTCGCAGACCAGCGGCCAGACCGCCTGGCTCGCCGGCATGCTGTTCCTGATCACATCGTCGCTCTTCGGATCGATCAACACGATCGTCACGATCGTGCAGCTGCGCGCGCCCGGCCTGACCTTCATGCGGCTGCCGTTCTTCATCTGGGCGCAGCTCGTGACCGCGTTCCTGCTGCTGCTCGCCTTCCCGCCGCTCCAATCCGCGAGCCTGATGCAGCTGATGGACCGCGTCGTGGACACCAGCTTCTTTCTCCCGACCGGGCTGGTCGTCGGCAATCGGCCCCTGGCACGTGCGGGGGGCGGCAATCCGTTGATGTGGCAGCACCTGTTCTGGTTTCTCGCCCATCCGGAGGTCTATGTCCTGATCCTGCCGGCGATGGGCATCGTCGCCGAGGTGCTGACCGCGAACACCCGGAAACCGCTCTGGGGCTACCGCCTGATGGTCTACGCCGCGATCTTCCTCGGCTTCATGTCGATGCTCGTCTGGGCACACCACATGTTCATGACCGGCATGGGCACGGCGATGAGCGCTTTTTTCCAGACCACGACGATGATCGTGTCGATCCCGTCGGTCGTCATCCTGTCGGCATTTTTTGTGTCGCTGTACGGCGGATCGATCCGGTTCACGGTGCCGGCGCTCTTCGCGCTGGCGTTCCTGCCGATGTTCGGCCTCGGCGGGCTGACCGGCCTGCCGCTCGGCCTGGCCGTCTCGGACATTCCGCTTCACGATACGTACTACGTCATCGGGCACTTCCACTACATCGTCGCGCCAGGCACGCTGTTCGCGCTGTTCGCCGGCATCTATCACTGGTTCCCGAAGATCACCGGCCGCCAGATGAGCGAGCGCTGGGGCCGCGTGCATTTCGTCGGCTCGTTCGTCTGCATGAACCTGATCTTCATGCCGATGTTCCTGCAGGGCCTGGCCGGCCTGAACCGGCGGCTGTACGATGGCGGAATCACCTATGCGCACGGCCGCAGCATCCAGCACTGGAACGTGGTGCAGGGCTGGAGCGCGTGGGTGCTTGGTCTCTTTCAGCTGGTGTTCATCGTCAACCTGTTCGTGAGCTGGCGGCGCGGACGGCGCGTCGGTGACAATCCCTGGAACGCGACCACGCTGGAATGGGCGACCGTCTCGCCGCCGCCGCACGGCAACTTTGCGACGCCGATGCGCGCGTTCCGCGGTCCCTACGAATACAGCGTCCCCGGGTCGGTCGCTGATTTCACGCCGCAGGGGCAAGCCTCAGCGAATGACGAGCCGGACGCCGCGGCGTGGTCCGGACACGGGATTCACGCCGAGGAGGGGTCTACGGGATCGATTCCCTACACCACGGAGGTGCGTCCGGACACCGGCGTCAACAACGTCACGCTCGGAATGTGGCTGTTCATTGCCTCCGAAGTGATGCTGTTCGGCGGCTTGTTCTCAGCCTACGTACTGCTTCGTTCCGGGGCGCCGGATTGGCCGAGGGGACGCGACGTCCTCGACCTCGGCCGGGGCACCTTCAACACCATCCTGCTCGCGGGCTCGGCGGTGGCGGCAATCGCCGCACGTCGCGCCGCCGCGAATGGCGCGATCGACCGGGCTCGCGGGCTGCTCGCGGCGACCGCGGCCGCGGGAGTGATCTTCCTGTGCGTCAAGGCATCCGAGTACGTCTCGGCATTCAGTGAAGGCATCCACCCGGCCACCAGCGTCTTCTTCGCGCTCTATTTCCTCCTGACCGCGGTGCACGTGTTCCACGTCCTCGGCGGCGTGGCGGTCAATAGCTACCTGTCGGCCGCGGGGACGCGAAGCACCAGCGGCGACACCAAGCGCTTCAAGAATCGCGTCGGCGCAACCGCGCTGTACTGGAATTTCATCGACCTCGTGTGGGTCCTGATTTTTGTGTCGCTCTACGTGCTATGAGTTCCAGATCCAGGGTCACTCTGGCGTCGGCGCTGGGTCTCCTGCTGTCGCCGCAGATCGCTGATGCCTGTCCGATCTGCTTCGGGGCGGCGGACTCGCCCCTGCTCGATGCCGCCCGGCTCGGCGTGATCGCGATGGCCGGAGTGACCCTGATCGTGCTGTCCGCGTTCGCCCGCTGGTTCCTGAAGCTGCGGCGCCTGGAGCATCTGTCCATGCTGTCCGAGTCGCCACCGTCGTCTGCAATGTCCCGCTTCAGCCAGACCGCATCACGGTCTTCGGTGGTGTCCGGCTTTAGCGGGACTGCATCACGATCCGCTGTAGCGTCCGGCTTTAGCCGAACAGCATCTCAGTCTTCTGTAGGGTCCGGCTTTAGCCGGACCGTTCCGGCCCCGGCGCCTCGTCGACAGCGCGGGCCCGCCA
>JBDTSX010000306.1:0-6414 GCA_039930925.1 Acidobacteriota bacterium
TGATTCCGGCGTTCACCTGGCCGGATGCGGAGGCGACGCTCACGCCGCTCGGATTCACGCGCGGCCAGTCTCCCGGCGTGATCGCACCGAAGTATCCGCCCGGGCTGCCGCTGCTCCTGGCGCCGCTGACCCTGGTCTCGGAAACGGCGATCTACTTCCTCGTACCGCTACTCGGTGCGTTGACGATCTGGATTCTTTACCGGCTCGGCGTGGGGTTTGGCGATCCTACCGCGGGCGCCGCCGCGGCGTGTCTGCTCGCTGCCAGCCCGACGTTTCTCTATCAGGTCGTGCAGCCGATGAGCGATGTGCCGGTCACGGCCTGCTGGCTGGGCGCCTTGCTGATCGCGTCTCGCGGCTCCGGTGCCGCGGCGGTGGCCGCCGGTGCGATCTCGTCGCTCGCCGTGATGATCAGGCCGAACCTCGCGCCGATCGCCGCGATCGTGTTGATCCCGGCGGTTTTCAGCCGGCCGGAGGCGCGGGTCCGCCGGACGGTGCTGTTTGCGGCGGCGCTCCTGCCCGGAGTGGTGACGCTCGGCTGGATCCAGCAGGTCCGGTACGGCTCGCCGCTCGCGTCGGGCTACGGCAGCATTCACGACGGCTTTTCGCTCGCCGACATTCCGTTCAACCTGGCGCGCTATCCGCGCTGGTTGACCGAGAGCCACACCGCGTTTATCTGGCTGTCGCTCCTGGCGCCCTGGTGGATTGCGACCCGCGCCGCACGGCCGCTCCTCGCGTCGGCCGCCGCGCTGCTGTCGATCGCGATCTGGGCCGCCTACCTGCCGTACGTGTACTTCCAGCCGAACGAGTGGTTCTACACACGCTTTCTGCTGCCGGCGATCGCGGTGATGCTGTTGTTCGCGAGCGTGGTGTCGCTCTGGGGCCTGCGGCGGCTGTGGCCCGTGCTGCGGCTGCCGGTGACCGCCGTGCTCCTGGCCGCCGACCTGGTGACGTGCCTCCATTCGGCACAGACCCTTGGCGCGTTCGACCTGCGCGCCCAGGAACAGAAGTACCCGCTGGCCGGCGCCTTCGTGCGGGACCGGCTGCCGCAGAAGGCATTCGTGCTGGCGTCACAGCACAGCGGGAGCATCCGCTACTACGCGAATCGTCCGACGCTGCGATGGGATCTGCTGGCGCCCGGGCACCTGGACGAGACACTCGGCATCCTGCGCGCCCAGGGGCAGGAGCCATTCCTGGTCGTGGACGCCGGCGAAGACGACGAGTTCCGACGCCGGTTCGAAGCCGCCGGCCAGCGCGCGGTGCGCGCGATGATGTCGCTCGCGGTCTGCGGTGACGCGCGAGTGTATGGGTTTCAGAAATAACCGGCGTCACCAGAGCAGCGGGGTTGATCGCCGCGGCGCGGGCCGCTCGCGTCACCCGGTGGCGCGCAATGGCCGGTGGTGGTTTCACACCGCACGGGTCCGGCTGAGGCCGGACCCCCGTCGAACCGGCTCTCGCCAGATCACACAGCGCGCTTCAGGATCAGCAGCGTCAAGTCGTCGAAAAACCGCAGCTCCCGGGCGTGCGCTTCGACCCCCTTCAGGATCTGCGGGATGATTTCCGCGGGTGCGGACCCGGCGTGGCGCTCGACGATCTGCTCCAGCCCGGACTCCTCGAACGGCTGGCCCGACGGATCCTCCGCCTCGGTGATACCGTCGCTGTAGAGCACGAGCATCTCGCCGGGATTGACTGTCGTCTCGACCGCGCGGAAGACCGAGTACTCGAACATGCCCAGCGCCACCCCGGTCGGGCCGAGGCGTTCGAAGGCGCCGTTACGGCGGCGGATCAGCGGCGGGTTCTGGCCGGCGTTCACGTAGGTCAGCAATCCGGTCCCGGGCGTATAGACGGCGTAGAAGAGCGTGATGAAGCGCGACGACGGGCTGTGCCGGCAGATCTGGACGTTCAGCCGCTCCATCAGCGCCGGCGCATCCAGCTCCTCGTCGACGAGCGTCCGCAGCACGGCCAGCAGCAGCGCCATCAGGAGCGCCGCCGGACTGCCTTTCCCGGCCACGTCCCCGAGTGTCACGATCACCCGCCCGTCGCGCAGCGTCAGCACGTCGTAGAAGTCGCCGCCGACGGTGTTCGCCGGCCGGGTCATGCCGCAGATCTCGATGTCGCCGACCGCGTAGGTGCCGCTCGGCAGCATCGCGAGCTGAATTTCGCGCGCGACCTCGAGCTCGCCCTTGAGGGACAGGCGGTCCGCCACCTCCAGCAGCACGAGCAGGTTCAGCAGGAGCAGGCTGACGATCAGCGCGAAGGTGCCGTTCGCCCAGATCGGCGCGAGCACCGCGATCTGGAAGAACGGCAGGCCAAAGGGGATCTGCACCGCGCCGAAGCCGCGAAAGAGCTCGATCACGCCGATCAGCGCGACCAACAGCGAGGTCAGGTAGAGCGCGCGGCGCGCGGGCGGAAGCCGCAGCGTGAACGCGATGAAGATCCGCCGGACGCGCATGGGCGCGTTCTTCCACCACGGCAGCCCGGCGAACTCGTCTTCGTCCTGACCGCGCGTGAAAAAGCGGTAGGCATCGCGCGTGTCGTGAGTGAACAGCCGCTGGACATCCTCGGGAGAGAGATCGCGCGCGTAGGTGTCGAACAGCTCGCGGGCGCGCGCCGAGGTCGAGCGCTTCACATCAGTCCTCTTCCACCGGCCCTACGAGATCAACCCGAGTTCACGGCCGACCCGGGCGAAGGCATCGAGCGCGTACTGCAGGTCCTCGCGCGAGTGGGTCGCGGTCACGATCGTCCGCACCCGTGCCTTGTCCTTCGCCACCGTGGGGAACCCGATCGCCTGCGCGAACACCCCCTGCTCGAAGAGACGATCCGACAGCAGGTTCGCGGTGACGCTGTCGCCGGCAATCACCGGCGTGATCGGGCTTTCGCTGAGGCCGGTGTTGAATCCCAGGCGCGCCAGCCCTGCTTTGAAAAAACGAGTGTTGTCCCAGAGCCGTTCCATGATTTCGGGCTCGCTGGTCAGCACGTCGATCGCGGCGATGCACGCCGCCGCCACCGCCGGTGGATGGGAGGTGGAGAAGAGGAACGGCCGCGCGCGATGGTAGAGAAACTCGATCAGGTTGCGGTTGCCGGCGACGTAGCCGCCGAGCGCGCCAATCGCCTTCGACAGCGTGCCGACCTGCACGTCGACGCGGCCATGCACGCCGAAATGATCGACGGTGCCGCGCCCCTCCGCGCCAAACACCCCGCTCGCATGGGCATCGTCCACCATCATGATGCAGCCGGTTTCCTCGGCCAGATCGCACAAGGCCGGGAGCGGGCCCAGATCGCCGTCCATGCTGAACACACCGTCGGTGATGAGCAGCTTGCGCTGGCCCGGGGGCAGCTCCTTGATGATGCGCCGCGCTTGGTCCACGTCCTTGTGCGGGAACACCTTGATCGTCGCGCGGCTGAGCCGAGCGCCGTCGATGATGCTGGCGTGATTCAGCGCGTCGGAGATGACGACGTCTTCCTTGGTGAGGATCGCCGCGACGGTGCCGGCGTTGGCGGTGAAGCCGCTCTGGAACACCACCACCGCTTCCACTTTCTTGAACTCGGCGAGCCGCCGCTCGAGCTCCATGTGGATTGCCATGGTACCGGCGATCGTGCGTACCGAACCGGTCCCGACCCCGAACGTTTTCACCGCTTCGAGCGCGCGCTCCCGCAGCCGCGGATGCGTCGTCAGGCCGAGATAATTGTTCGACGAGAGGTTGACTACCGATCGGTGGTCGAACGTCGTGTGCGCTTTCTGTTCGTCTTCGAGAACGCGGAACCGCCGGTAGAGGTTCTGCTGCTTGAGGGAATCGAGCTCGTCACCCAGAAAGGCAAGAGGATCGGCGCGCATATCCGCCGAGTATACCTTCCGTCGGAACCGGCGACGGCGGTCGGTTCAGGTGGTCTTGCGCGGCAGCTGAGCGCAGTGAGTCGCGCGCGAGAGGCGCGCCCCGACTCAGCTGAAATAGAAGAGGATTGCGACCCAGGGAATGACGGCGGCAGTCAGGTAGAAGAACGCCAGGACCGCGACCGCCTTGTGAACGGCGGACAGGTGAAGGCCGATCCCGAACATTCCCGCAACGACTTTTGCCGTGGCGAGCGCAGCTCCCTGGCCCATCGTCAGCATCAGCCAGCCGAGGATCGGGTTGCCTTCCATGCGCACGCCGTAGATGCTGACCCCCACATACGTCAACACACCGTCCGATGCCTGCGCGAGCAGAAAGACCAGCAGCGCGACGTCCCCGAACAAACTGCGAGTACTACCGGTAGTGCTCATTCGGGGCCACCAGTTGCCGTAAAGCCGTCGCGTTCTACCTACGACCTCGAGCGAAAACGCGTGGATGCGGGTCACTATCAATCCGGGTGCCAGCACAACAGCAATCGACGGAATGCGGAACATTACCACGGCGCATCGATGGGAAACAGGGAAGTTAGAGGGGCGCGGCAACGCGACGTCGTCAGCGCAATCGGTAGGCCGTCAGGATTTTTCGCCGGACGAGGTGAGCTCGTTGAAGAGCACTTGCAGGATTGCCGCGGTCGGGACCGCCAGAATGGCGCCGACAATCCCGAGCAGCTTGCCGCCGATGAGGAGCGCCACGATCACCGTCACGGCGCTGACGCCGACCTGACGGGACATGACCTTGGGCACCAGGACGTGGTTTTCGAACTGCTGCTGGACGACGAAGAAAATGATCACCAGCAGCGCCTTCTTGCCCGACACCGTCGCCGCGACGGCCACCGCGGGGATGGCTGACAGGATCGGACCGACGACCGGAATCAACTCACCGACGCCCGAGATGAGCGCGAGGACATAGAAGAAGGGAATACCGAGGAGCCAGAGGCCGACCGCGGATGTCGCGCCGATAATGCCGCCGAGGAGAAGCTGGCCGCCCAGCCAGGCGCTGACTTTGAGGGTGATGTCGCGGCTCGCCGAGGCGACCCGCTGGCGGTTGCCGCGGGGGAACAGCTGCAGCATCGTGTTGCGCAGGCTGTCGGCATCGACCAGGATGTAGAACGTCAGGATCAGAATCGTCAGCAGGCCGAAGATCCCTCCCACGACCCCGATCACGGCACCCATGAGAGTCCCGACCGCCTGGGTATTGGTGCCAGGGATTTGATCGACCGCCTGACCCAGGCTCAGGTGCTCTTTCAGGATCCCTTTCTGGATCAGGAAGTCCTGGGCCTGGGTGGACATATGTTCGCGGGCCGCCCACAACTGCTTCGACTGATCGACGATCGGCGGGATGATCATGAAGCCGATCCCGGTCAGCGTTCCGAGGATGACCAGATACAGAATCAGGATGGCAAGCCAGCGCGGAAACCGGCGGCTCCCGATCGGCAACAGCTTCTGCCGCTCGATCAGCCTGACGATCGGGCTGAAGCCGATCGCGAGCAGTCCGCTGACGTAGATGAGGAGGAGAACGGCGCGGACCAGGAACGCGGCCCACAGGATCAAGCCTGTGAGGGCGACCATCGCGATCGTCCACAGGACCAGCGCTTTCGGCGACGCCGGCTCGGCCGAGGGTTCGGTGGACAACTCAGTGCGTGCCTGACGCAAGGAACTGGCCGGTGAATTCCGCGATCAGGTCGTAGATGCCGGACAGCTCCGCTGGAGCGGCGAGGAACACGATGCGGAAGAGGCCGTCCTCCGGGGCGGAGCTAAAGCCTGAGCCATAGACGCACAGCACTCCGGTCGCGCGTAGGAGCCCGAGCACGTAGTCCTGATCGGTCCGTCCCGCCGGCAGCTCCACGCGCGGCATCGCGTAGAAGGCCGCGGTTGGGGCGACGCAGCTCATCCCCTCGATCGCGTTGAGGCGCGTGTGCGTGAGCTCGGCGCGCTCGCGGAGCGCGTCGCGGAACGCTTGCTGATGCGATCGATCCCCGTTCAGCGCCGCGACCAGGGCGTGCTCCATCGGTCCGTTGCTGCACAGTCGTCCGTCGGCCAGCTTCTGGATGCCGGCGAGCACGTCGTTCAGCCGCTCGGTCCTTGCGATGGCCAGCCATCCCATGCGCCACCCTGGCGCGAGGTACGCCTTCGACAGCGATGAGAATGTGATGACGGGCGCTTCCGGATTGAGCGCCGCGATCGCACCGACCGGGCCGTCGAACGCCAGATCGGCGTAGACCTCGTCGGCAAGCAGCGGAAAGTTGAATTCGTCGGCGAGGTTGACGAGGGCCCGTCGCGCCTCCGCCGAGTAGGTGGCGCCGGTCGGATTGTTCGGGTCGATGACGACCAGCGCCCGCGTCGCCGGCGTAATCAGGCTGCGGACATGCTCGATGTCCGGCTGCCAGCCTCGAGACGCATCGGTCCGATAAAACACCGCGCGCGCGCCGATTTTGGCCAGCACAGCAGTGTAGAGTGGATACGTCGGCATCGGGATCAGCACGTCGTCGCCCGGGCCGGCCAGCGCCGTCAAAGCCAGCTCGATGCCT
>JBDTSX010000307.1:0-6403 GCA_039930925.1 Acidobacteriota bacterium
GCCACAGCCGCGTCGGCACTCTCTCCGGCGGCCAGAAGCAGCGGTTGTCGATTGCCTGCGCGCTCGCTGGCAATCCCGACCTGTTGTTCCTCGACGAGCCGACCACCGGGCTCGATCCGCAGTCGCGCCGGCAGCTCTGGGACGTGCTCGAACGGTTCCGCGCCGGCGGCGGCACGATCCTCCTGACCACCCACTACATGGACGAAGCCCAGGTGCTCTGCGACCGCGTTGCCGTCGTCGATCATGGCGCGCTCATCGCGCAGGGCACGCCGCAGGAGCTGGTCGCGTCGCTCGCGGCGCCGAAAATGGTGGTGCAGCAGGGCACGCTCGAGGACGTGTTCATGTCACTGACCGGACGGCATCTGCGCGATGAGTAGCCAGACCGATCGCGGCGGCGCCCACCATCCGCTGATCGAGCTCACGCTGACCCGGCTTCGCGAGTTCGTCCGCGAGCCGGAGGTGCTGTTCTGGACGTTCGGATTCCCGATCGTCATGTCGATGGTCATGGCCCTGGCGTTTCCGTCGCGGGGAAGCCAGCCGGTTCGGGTCGGGGTCGCGGACGGCGACCGGGGCGCATCGATCCGGCAAGCGCTGGCGAACGCCCCCGGGATCACGGTCCGGGAGGTCCCGCCCGGAGGAGAGCAGCGTGCGCTGCGCGAGGGGGATGTTCACATCATCGTCGTGCCGACGGCCCCGCCGACTTACCAGTTCGACGACGCGCGCATCGAGAGCCATACGGCGCGCCTGGTCGTGGACGATGCACTCAAACGCGCAGCCGGCCGGCCCGATCCATGGACCGCGCGGGAGGAGCCGGTGCATGTCGCCGGATCGCGGTATATCGACTGGCTGATTCCGGGTATGGTTGGCATGGGCATCATGAGCAACGGCATGTGGGGCGTCGGGTTCTCGATCGTACAGGCCCGCATGCGCAAGCTGCTGAAGCGGATGGTTGCGAGCCCGATGCGAAAGAGCGAGTACCTGCTGGCGCAGTTGCTGGCGCGGCTGCTCTTTCTTGCGCCGGAAGTCGCCGTGCCGCTGGTGTTCGGCGCGCTGGCGTTTGGCATGCCGATCAACGGAAGCCTTGGCGCGATCGCTGTCGTGACGATCATCGGGTCGCTGGCGTTCGGCGCGCTCGGTCTGTTGCTCGGCAGCCGCGCCCGGACGTTCGAGGGGGTCTCCGGCCTGATGAATCTCGCGATGCTGCCGATGTGGCTCCTGAGCGGCGTATTCTTTTCCACGTCGAACTTTCCCCGGGCGATCCAGCCGGCGATTCACGCCCTGCCGCTGACGGCGCTGGTGGACGCGCTGCGCGCGGTGGTGCTCGAGGGGGCGACGGTGCGGGCGGTACGAGGCGAGCTGCTTCTTCTCGCCGCCTGGACGCTGGTGCCGTTCGCGTTGGCACTGCGCATCTTCAAGTGGCGGTGAGAGGTGAGTTCGGGCCGGCCGCGATCCGGAGTCCGGGATCCGGGTTCCTGACGGTTGGCGGCCGACATCACGTCGGCTTAGGGGTCACATGGGAGTGGTTACATGACAAGCGGAGCATTCAAGATGTCTGCGAGTTCAATCGGCCGTGCGCTCTGTCTTGCGGCGCTCGTCATCGTTCCAGGGTCGATGCTCGCCGCGCGCGCCCAGACGCCATCGACGCCGGTCAGGGCGTTCATCGATCCCAGCGGGCCGGGGTGGCGGCCGCTTGGCGAAGGGGACTTCGCCGGCGTGAACGGAAACGCCGACACGTGGGCGTTCAAGAACGGACTGATCGTCTCGACCGGCCTGCCAATCGGCGTCATGCGCACACGCCAGAAGTACATCAACTTCGAGCTGGTCGTCGAATGGCGCCATCTGAAAGCGGCCGGGAATTCCGGCGTGTTTGTCTGGGTCCCGGAGGCGGCGCTCGACACGCTCAAGCCCGGCGAGCTGCCGGGCTATGGCATCGAAGTGCAGATGCTCGATCACGGTTACCGGGATCAGTACGAGAAGCAGTCCGGGAAGAAAGGGGACTGGTTCACCACCAACGGCGATATCTTTGCCGTCGGCAAGACCAAGCTGACGCCGTTCCCGCCACTGTCTCCAAACGGCTCACGCAGCTTCCCGCGAAAGAATCTCAGCCGCGGAGTCGGCGAATGGAACCACTACTACGTCCGCGCCATCAACGGCGAAATCCGGCTGTGGGTCAACGGCGAAGAGGTGTCGGGCGGCACCGGCGCCGATCCGCGCACGGGTTATCTCTGTCTCGAAGCGGAGGGTTCCCCGGTCGAGTTCAGGAACATCCGGATTCGCGAGCTGCCGTAGTCGCTGCGGCGTCTGGCTGATCCGTGTTGGTGCCGTCCGCTGCGCCGGACGTTGCCGCCGCCAGATCACTTCGAGGGGATCGCATCATGCCGATCAATCGCCGGGAGTTCCTCGCCACCGGGGCGGCCCTGATCACGGTGCCGCGCGCCGCGTGGCCACCGTTCGTCGCGCAAGCACCTGCCGCGCGCACCACATTGATCATCGACACGGCGATGGCGGCCCCCGGGTGGGCACGACTTCAGCGGCGTCTGCTCACGGAGAACGTCCCCGCGTGCAGGGAGTTCTACCAGAAGTACTACGATGCCCGCGGGTCGATCCAGTGCGTGCTCCGCTGGGGCGCGAACGATGGTCCGGACGACGCGTTCGAGAACTTCAACCGCTGGCCCGAGCTGCACGCGCTGGGAGCGGACGACGAGATCCTCCATCTCTATCTCCAGGGCTGGGAGGGGATGCTCCGGCAGTACTCGGAGGCGAAAACGACCGAGGTGCCGGCGGGCCGCGACGGCATGTACGTGAAGGAGTTTTCGGCACAGTCCGACTGGATGCACCACGGCGAGGGGCTGCAGCTGTTCAATCGGATGGCGCTCTCGGTGCCGACGCTGCCGGTGTATCGCGATCGCGCCCGGCGCTTTGCCGCGTTGTACATGGGTGAAGATCCTGATGCGCCCAACTACGATCCGCAGCGACAGCTGATTCGCTCGATGATCAATGGCAGCCGCGGACCGATGCTGCGCAAAGCGACCGCGCTCGACTGGGTCGGCGACCCGTTCGACCCTGCCGGCTTCGTCGCCCTGCACGGCGAGAGCACCTACGCGCAATTCCTCGAGCACTACCGCGAGTACACCGACGTCGCCGGCGATCATTTCCTGAACCTGGTTGCGACCACTCTGCCGACCGATGCCTACCTGATCACCGGCGAGGCCAAGTACCGGCAGTGGATCACCGGATACATGGAGGCGTGGCTCGCGCGAATGAGACGGAACGACGGAATCATTCCGAGCTTCGTGGCTCTGGACGGCACCGTCGGTGGCCCCGGGGGACGGTGGTGGGGCAACGCCTATGGCTGGGGCTTCAGCCCGGTGAACCCGGTCTCCGGCCGGCGCGAGGATCGCAACCGCATCCCGCGCGCGCTGGTCGGCTTCAGCAACGCGCTGTTGGTCACCGGCGATCAGAAATACGTCGATGCCTGGCGCGCGATGATCGATGCCGTCAATGCCCATGCGCGGACAGCCGGTGGACGCACCGAGTACCCGACGATGTTCGGCGACGCCGGCGCGGGTGACGGGAAAGCGACCTGGTATGGCTGGCAGCGCGAGCCGTGGAGCGTCGGCGCGCTGGAAGTCTGGTACTGGTCGATGGGGGCGGCCGATCGCGCGCGCGTTGGAAGCAATCCCTGGGTCGAATTCCTCGAGGGCAGGAACCCCGGCTATCCCGAGACCGCGCTCCAGCGCGACCTCGAAAGCATCCCGCGCAAGCTCGCGCTGATTCGCGCCGACCGCACCAGGCCCGATCAGCGCCTCGCCGACAACATGCTCGACTCCAACCCCGCCGCCACCGATGCGCTCGTGCGGCTGATGTTCGGCGCGCTCGTGCCCGGACGCGAGGGAGGACTGCTCAACGCCCGCCTTCGCTATTTTGATCCCGTGCGCCGCCGCGCCGGCGTCCCGGAGGACGTTGCCGCCCTGGTCTCCGAGCTCGCCGATCGACGGACGGTCGTGACGCTCGTCAATCTCAACGCCACCGAGAAGCGGCAGGTGATCGTTCAGGCAGGCGGTTACGCGGAACACCAGTTCGACGCGGTCACTACCGGCGGACGAACGACAGCGGTGAATGCGCGCGACCTGACCGTGGAGCTCGCCGCGGGGGCGGGCGCGTCGCTGACGCTCGCCACGCGGCGCTATGTCAACGCCCCCACTGTCGCGTTCCCCTGGGACCGCGCCTGACTCCGACCCTCCTCCGGGCCGAGTATTGACTTCTGCTACTTGACGATGGACCTCAAGTGGGTCTTCCTGTTCTGGGTCGGCCAACTCGCGGGAGTCGCCGCACTGATGAGTCTCCTGCTGCGGAGGCTGCCCAGTCCATAGGCCGCTGTCTGTCATCGCGCCGCGATCGCGGTGGTGACGCTGGTCGTCTTGCTCGGGTCGCTCTCCGACCGTGCCGTCACCGTCAGGCGCGCGGCTGACGTGCTGCTCGCCGTTCGTTGGATACGCACGGGCACCGTCGCCGTCTCACCTGATTGGAGGGCCGCCAGGACGTTCGGCAGACTGGCCGACCAGCCGGATCCGTCGATCGCCGCCGAGAGCCGATAGACGTCACCGGCAAATGCGTCAGCCGGCGCGCCGGGATGACGTGTGGCCGCGCGGACTCCTGCGGCGCCGGTGTTCGTCAGAGCGACCCGCACTTCGCCCGATCGGTCAACGGTTGACGATTGCGGCGCCACCGCCGTCACGCCTCGGACCTGCGTTCCGGCGCCGTCCATCGAGCGGACCCCGACCGTGTAGGAGAGAATCCCGTCGCGGTCGTGCTGCAGATCGATCACGTAAAAGTGCAGTCGGTTGGCGGCATCCTCCCATTCGTACTGGCTGCCGGACCCGGCTCCCGCATGGAACAGCGCATCGTTCAGCTGTCGGTAATCTGCGACCGTCCGCATCACACGCATGCCGCCGGGTCGCACGAAATCCAGCATCCCGATGTCCTCCGGATTCGCATCGATGACCCAGGTGAAGCAGTTGTAGCCGCACGAGTTGTTTTCGCGATCCTTGTTCTTCGCGAGCAGCACGCCATCGTCAGGCGTGAACGAGTCATAGCCGATGCGCTGCACGACCTCGACGGAATAGCTGTTGAACACCGGATCGCCGGCACACAGGGAGTCGGCATCGCGGTCGCAGCGCGGCGTGCGGTCCTGCGGCGCGTCGCCGTCGAGCGTCACGAGGAGGCCGGCGAAGGCATTCGGACCCGGCTCCGCGGCGCGCGCCGTGATCGTCGCGACCGCCAGGCCTGACGCCGCGAGTGCGGTTCGGCTCAGCCGGAGCACCTGCGCCGGTTGCACGAAATCGAGCCGCATGCGGTTCCGCAGCATGAATCCGGCCGGCATCGCGGCTCCCTCGGTTGCCGGCACGACCCACCGGCGGTGCGGCCCGCCGGGTCCGTTGAACGTGCCGCGATCCATCACGTCCCACGGACCGGACCCGGCACGGCGGTACGGCCACGCGTACGGATTGTTGTTGTTGTCGCCAGTGCGGAACGCGAAGTGGGCGATCTCGTGCGTGATCGTGCCGGAGCTCTCCCCCTGGCGGATCGACGACAGACCCCACTGCTGTGCGCCGGCCAGCCACGACGTCCATGGCACATACCGGGTGACGACCCATCTCGGCTGCGTCGCGTCGGGATTGCCCCACGCGGCTGGAATGTCGTCTTTGCCGGCGAACATCATTTCGCCGAATTCCTGCCACACGCTGGTTTCGTCGTACCCGGCGTAGATGCGCAGGACGATGTCGTAGTCGGAGCGCACACCGGCGCCGGCCGCCGCTGTCCACAGCGCGTCGGCGTCGGCCTCCAACCGGCCCTCGCACGTATACCCCGAGGGGCACGCGCCACGCTGGCCGTACTCGTTCAATCCGTATTGAAAAGAGCGCTTCGGCATGCGATACGGGCCGAACGCCGCGATTACGGGTATGCCGACCTTGCCGCGCGACTGCTCCATCCAGTATTCGTGGATGGTATGGCCGTGATTGAGCGGTCCTGAGCGGCCGAGGAAGTCCGCATAGAAATGCGCCACGTCGGCTCGGGCGATCGGCTCGACTTGCGGATTGCCGAACGGGTCCGACTGTTTCGGCCGCGTGATCACGAACGGTTGATCCTCGAAGTCGACCGCGACAAGTGCGACCCGGAGCGCGCGCTCTGGCGGGCGCAACGGATCGGCCCAGCTCGCGCCCGGGATCGGGTGATAGTCTGACCAGGTCATGTCCTGCTGATCCTGAACGCGCTGCTGATCGATTGGCGCCGGAACGTCAGGCCGCACCGCGTCACCCTGCGGGGCGTGGGCCGCGAGCAATCGAGCCTGCCACTCCGGCGGAGACCAACGCGGTATGCCGGCTGCCGGCTGCAACGTGGG
>JBDTSX010000308.1:0-6391 GCA_039930925.1 Acidobacteriota bacterium
GCGGAAAGTCGGTAAAGAGCCCGAGCGTCCGCGCCATCGGGCCAATCGACATGGGCGCAGGCACTCGGTCCACCGGCGGCACCGACCGCACGTATCCCAGAATCGCGCCCAGGTCGTCGCTGGTAAATCGATAGTCACCCGATGGCATGTAGACGACGGAGTGGCCGTCACGCTTGACGCCGTGCATGATGGTGCGCACGAAATCCTGGTCCGTGTAGCTGGCCCCGATACCGCCCTGACCGCGAGTGAGGTTCGCCGACTGGATCCGGCCCATTGCGAAATTGTCGTCGACGAGCTTCCCGCCCAGGTCCTCGCCGTGACACTCGACGCAGACCGCCACATGCTCGGTCAGATACTTGCCGCGCGCGAGTGCCGCGGGATCCGTTGGCACGGTCACGCTGGGCAGACTCCCGACCGAGTAGGTCCGCGCCATCAGGCGCGACGACACAACATAGACGTAGCCGACCAACGCGGCGACGGCGACGAGCAGCACCACGACGACGATCGACAACCAGCGCAGCATCCGTTTCATGTGGGCATCCTAAACGGATGTGGTCGGCGGCGCAAACGGAGGGCTTACCGCCGGCCACGGTGGGTCAACGGCCGAGGGATGCAGCGCAATGACCGGTCGCGCGGCGGTGGCAGGCCAGGTACCCACCGGAACAGCCGGGCTCGTTGTGGTTCTGCGTGAGATCCGGATCGCGTCGTCTGACGGATCGTGATGTAGAGTGGCGTTGCGTTCGATGGCTGGTGAGGCCCGGCGTTTCCAGCGGACTGCGACGGAACTGAGCATGCCCCTATACGAATATCGGTGCACCGCCTGCGACAGTCGGTTCGAGCTGCTGATACGCGGCTCGGTCGTTCCCACCTGCCCATCGTGTGGGGCGACATCGCTGGAGCGAACGCTGTCGCTCTTCGCGGTCAGCTCCCCCGGTACGCAGCAGAAGAATCGACAAACCCTCGGGGCGCAGCAGCGGCTCGAGTCCCAGCGCAATCAAAAAGAGCGCAGTCACTATCGGCACGACCATCACGACGATTGATTCGCCCGGATCGAGTCTCGGGATCCGGAATCCGGGGCCCGGGAACCGCGCGCCGGAGCCGCACGCTGGAACCCTGAGCGTCCTCGATGCGCGCGACTCATACCTCGACACTCGCCCCACACGCGAAACCAGCGGAACATCCTACCCGCATCTCGTGCGTTTCCGACCTCGTCGGTGAGGGCGCGCGCCTCCATTTAGATCTCGCGATCCCGTACGCGGTGGACTAGGATGCCGCGCAGGATCGGAGCGTGAGAGACACGAACAATGGAGGTGCACCATGCAACGAGCGAAGAGCATCCGTCGCACAACGGTCATCGGGTCCTGGCTGGCGATCGCCCTGACGATGACGGCGTACGCACGCCCGGCTTCAGCGCAGGTTCTTTACGGATCGATCGCCGGAACCTTGACGGACGAGACCCACGCGGTGGTCCCCAAGGCGTCGGTGACCGTCACGAACACGTCCACGGGCCTGTCACGACAGGTCACGACCGATCAGGCCGGCTACTATGCGGTGCCGAACCTGTCGGAAGGCACCTACGATCTGTCGGTGAGCGCAGGCGGATTCAAGCCGTACACGCAAAAAGGCGTCAACGTGCCGATCAACGTGCTCACGCGGGTGGACGTCACCATCCAGGTGGGCGCGCTCACTGAACAGGTCACCGTCGAGGCCAACGCGGCCGCCCTCCAGACGTCGAAGTCGGATATCAGCGTGAGCCTCGATCCGCGGGCGATTGAAAATCTGCCGCTCTCGGGCTACCGCAATTTCCAGACCCTGATCAATCTCGTTCCGGGCGCCACACCGGCGCGGTTCCAGAACGCCGTCACCGATACGCCAGGACGCGCGCTGAGCTCCAACGTCAACGGCCAGGAGCGCGGCGCGAACAACACCCGGCTCGATGGTTCGGCCGACATCCTGGTGACGATGCCGCACCATGCGGTGTACGTGCCGCCGGTCGAAAGCATCCAGGAAGTGAGCATCTCGACCAATAGCTTCGACGCCGAGCAGGGCATGACCGGAGGCGCGGCGGTCACCGTGATCACGAAGTCCGGGACCAACGTGTTTCGCGGCAGCGCCTTCGCGATGCACGACAACAGCAAGCTGCGGGCGTTCCTCTGGGACGAGAATCGCGTCGGCCTGAAGGAGAAACCCAAAGGCAGCCGGAACATCGACGGAGGCAGCCTCGGCGGACCGATCAAGAAGAACAAGCTGTTTTTCTTCACGGACTGGGAAGGCACGTTCGAGCGCGTGAACCGCATTCGGCTGTCGTCCCTCCCGACTGCCGATTTCCGCACCGGGAATTTCGCCAGGATGCTCGGAGCGCCGATTCTCAGCGGCGCTGGCGGCGCGATCATGGTGCCGACCACCGAGGGTGGATCCACGCCGCTCAGGGAGGGCATGATCTTCGATCCGTTCTCCGGCAGCCTCGACGGCACCGGCCGCTCCGTGTTTTCGAGCGGCGGGCAGGTCAACGTGATCCCGCAGGCACGATTGAACGGCCCGATGACGAAGCTGCTGGCGCTGGTGCCACTGCCGAATCAGCCCGGCGACACCAACAACTACTTCAACTCCGGGACCCAGCGCCTGAACCGCAACAACGTCGACAGCAAGATCAACTGGAACCGGAACGACCGGCATCAGCTCTGGTTCAAGTACAGCGCGATGGACGCGCTGGTCAGCGGCGATTTCAGCCTCGGCGCGGCCGGGGGCGACTGCCTCTGCGATGGCGGCATCGGCAGCGGTTCGACGCTGGTGCAGATCGGCGGCGTCGGGCAGACCTATACCGTCTCCCCGACGTTCCTGATCGACGGCACCCTCGGGTGGACGCGATTCGGCCAGGCGGTCGAGCCTCCTGATCTCGGCACCAACTTCGGACTGGACGTGCTGGGCATCCCGGGCACCAACGGCACCGACCGGCGGGAGAGCGGCATGCCGCCGATCTACACGTCCGGCTATTCGACGCTCGGCAATCCCGAGGGCTGGAGTCCCCTCTATCGCAACGATCAGTCGTATACCTTCAACACCAACGCCAGTTGGATGAAGGGCGTCCACGATGTCCGCTTCGGACTCGACTTCGTCCATCACCTGATGAATCACTGGCAGCCGGAGCTTGGCGAGGGCCCGCGGGGCGCGTTCTATTTCGATCCGGGAGTGACGGCGCTGAACCCCGATGCGCTCGACAGCACCGTGGGATTCCAGGGCGGCGCGCCGTCGTTCGAGAACGACTGGAACTCGGTCGCGTCGCTCCTGCTCGGCACGCCCGATGTCTCGGGGAAGAGCAGCCAGTTCATCAAGATGAACAGCCTGGAGAACCAGTACGCGCTCTACGCGCGCGACCGCTGGCGCGTCCGTCCGAATCTGACCCTCGACCTCGGACTGCGATGGGAGCTCTATCCGAACCGCACGCGCTCGGGCGGCCTGGGCATCGAATCGTACGACCCGGCCACCAACGAGGCGTTGATCGGCGGGCGTGGCGGTATTCCCCAGGACAACGGCGTCGGCTTCAGCAAGAAGCTCTTCGCGCCCCGCCTCGGGTTTGCTTACCAGGTGACCAATTCGACGGTGATCCGCAGCGGCTTCGGCATCACCTACGCCTCCCATCCATGGGGTGCTCAGGCGCTGCGCGGCTGGTTCCCGCTGACCGTGGTGGCCACGTTCTCGGGCATCAACGGCTTCCAGCCGGTGACGACCGACCGTGCCTATGTGGCGGCGGGCGTGCCCAACGCGCCGCTCGGTCCGAATGTCGGGATCCCCTCCATCTGCTGCCCCGACATCAGCAAGGGCCGGATTCCGCTGCCGCTCGTCGCCGAGACCGGCTACCCGGTGGCCAACCAGTTGCTGCACCGCGGGTACATCAAGTCGTGGAATTTCGTCATCGAACGGACGCTTCCGGCCAAGATGGTGGCGTCGATTGGCTATGTCGGGTCGGCGTCCGTCAATGGCTTTGCATTCCTCGACATCAATGCCTCGCAGGTACCGGGGTCCGGCGACGAGGGGCGGCCGCTCTTCGCCAAGTTCGGACGCACGTCAGCCACCAGGGAGTGGGACGGCCGCACCCACAGCAACTACAATTCGCTGCAGGCCACACTCAATCGGCGCTTTTCGGACGGCCTGCTGCTGAAGGGGGCGTACACGTTCTCGAAGGCGATCGACGAAGCGGACTACTCGGACTGGACCGAGTTCCGCTGGAACGCGCAGAGCGCGTTCTACCGCAATCGCGCCCTGGCGTCGCACGACATCCCGCACAACTTCCAGTTCGGTTTCGTCTACGAGCTGCCATTCGGCACCGGGAAGAAGTGGGGGACCGAGGGGGTCAGCCGGACGGTGCTGGGCGGCTGGCAGCTCAACGGGCTCTTCGCCGCGTACCAGGGCCGGCCGTTCACGTTGACCGCATCCGGCGCCTCGTTGAACATGCCCGGCAACCAGCAGACGCCGGATCAGATCAAGGACAACGTCGAAACGTTCGGACAAGTCGGAAGCGACGGGACGTTCTTCGACACCAGCGCGTTTGCGCGGGTCACGGAAGTCCGGTTCGGCAATGTCGGGCGGAATACGATGCGCGGCCCCGGCGTGGTGAACCTGGACGCCAGCCTCTTCCGCACGTTCAGACTGAGCCCGAAGTTCGAACTGCAATTCCGTGCGGAGGCGTTCAACGTCAGCAACACGCCGCACTTCGCGAACCCGAACGGCAATGTCAACAGCTCGAACTTCGGCAAGGTGCTCGCCACCCAGACCGCCTATGCCCTCGGTCGGTCACGGGAGTTTCGCTTCGGCTTGCACCTGGGCTTCTAGGCTCGGTCCCAGGTGGTAGAGGCATCCGTCGTGAGGGGGACGCTGGTGGTGTGACACAACGTGTCGTCTCGTTCTCTTGATCGTCGCCGGGGCGCAGGCCTTTACGCTTGCGCCCCTTTTGGGGGAAGGTGCAAACCTCCGGACTGATGCGCACCGGAGAGAATTCCTGCGCCAGGCCGCCCCGGCACTGGGCTTGGGGCGTTGACTATGAAAATGATCGCTACGCACGCCGGCGCGTTACTCGGCGCGCTGCTTCTTGGAGGGCTGACGGTTGCCGGCGTCACCTCGCCGCAGTCACCGGGCCCCTGGAAACCGCTGTTCAACGGCAAGGACCTGACCGGATGGGCCGTGCTCGCCGGGGGCGGCGGACGGGGCGCACGCGTCGGCGGCGCCGGGGCGACCGCTCTCGCTCAACCTCCAGCCGCACCGGCGGCAGCCGCCTCGATCAATCCGGAAGAGCGCGGATGGAAGGTCGAGAACGGCGTGATCACCAGCGCGCCGCCGGCGGCGGGCCAGCGCACCGGCAGCCTCTCGACCGCCGACACGTTCAGGGATTTCGAGATGGAGCTCGAGTTCCTGCTCGCCGAGGCGGGCACGAAATGCACGCCGAAGCTGGACGACAAGCAGCTCAACCTCAGCGAGGACAAGACCTGCGGCTTCAACAGCGGCATCAGTTTCCGCAACGGCTATCAGCTCAATCTCGGCCGCCGCGAAGCCGGCGAATACATCGGCGTCGTCGTTCACCGCTCGGTGCCCGAGGCGATCCGAGGCAACGTCGACTGGCTGTCGTCGGGCGACTGCGGCGCCACGCGCGGCTACCTGCAGGACTGCACTCAGTTCCCTGAGCTCCGCAAGAAGGAGGACTGGAACCATGTGCGGATCACGTTCAAAGGCCCGCATCTTCAGGTGTGGCTGAACGGCACGCAGATCACCGACGTCGTCGATGACCCGGCCGATCCGGCGGAGTCCACCTGGAAGGAAGCCGCGCCGTTCTGGTTTCAGTGGCCGCCCGCGGGGGAGTCCGGCGGATTTGCGGGGACCGTGAAGTACCGGAAGATCCGGGCGCGCGAGATCTAGCCCGCTCGAGCGATCGGGGCGTCGGCGTTCAGCCGGCGCCCCATTTGTGCCTCCGCTTCGTAGACCTCGCCTGCCCTGCTGCACACCGCGAGGGGACCCTCCGACGGATTACAACGTCGCCACGATCACGTCATAGATCGGCTGGGTCCCTTCGTGACCGTTGCTCGCCTCGATGGTGTAGAGCCCCTTGTATCCGAGATCGTGCTCGAGGAACTTGATCGCCGTCGCGAGATCCCACGCGGCGTTGACGCGGGTGTGCATGGTGCCGGCGGTCATCGGGAACAGCAGCTTGAGGCACTGGTGCAATTCTTCCTGGTTCTTCGCGGCGGCGCCGCCGACGTCGACGTTCGCGCGCGCTCCAGCGGCGGTCAGGATTTCGGCGAGGAGGGCCCAGACTTCCGGTGACGGCATCGGCGGTGTGGCGGGTGCGGCTGGCGCCGCCGGGGGAGGCGCCGGAACTGCCGCGGACGCGGCGGGCGCGTTT
>JBDTSX010000309.1:0-6377 GCA_039930925.1 Acidobacteriota bacterium
ACAGGATCAGGTTGGGCCGCTCCTTGATCTCGCGGATCACGTTCTGGATGCGGTCCTCGAACATGCCGCGAAGCATCGTCCCGGCAACCATCGTGTTCATCTGCAGGTTGACGATCTGGCAGTCGCGCAGGCGAACCGGCACCGTGTCGGGCTCGAACTCGATCCGACGGGCGAGTCCTTCGGCGATCGCCGTCTTGCCCACACCCGGTTCGCCGAGCAGGAGGACGGAGTTGGCGCGCTCGCGGTGGCAGAGCACCTCGAACACCTGATCCATTTCCGTGTCGCGGCCGAACACCGGAGGCAGCTTGTCCTGCCGCGCAAGCTGGTTGAGATTGGTGGCGAAGTGCTTGAGGAACGGCGGCAGCTCGAAGCGCTTTTTCAGCCGCTCTTCCCGAAGCTCGTGATCGCGCATGCGCGTGGCGAGCCGTGTGACGAGCGCTTCGGGCTCGATCCCGTGGCGGCGGATGATCGACACGGGAATGCCCTGCGTCTCCTCGAAGATCGCGGAGAACAGATCGGTTGCCTCGATGCTGTGCCGCCCGGACCGGCTGGCGTGCAGAAGAGCCAGCTTGAACAGCAGCTTTGTGGAGGGGGCGACCCGAAGGTCCCGGCCCGGAACGTTCGGGAGCAGTCGCAGGTGCTCTTCCAGGGCCTGCAGGATTTCGTGCGGGTTGAGCTCGACGTCGCGCATCACCTGGCCGAACACATCCCACTCGACCTGCGCAAATCCCAGGCAGACGTGCTCGTTGGTCAGGAGCGCGTGTTCACGACGGCGCGCTTCGTCCAACGCGCGCTCCACCACGCGTTCAGCGGATTCAGCGAGCTTGCTCTGCGGAATATCGAAATCTTCCACGGCCGCCTCCACGCAGGTGACTGTCCGCCCTCCGGACCACCCGCTGATACGGAAAACAGCAAAACCGGGGCCAAAGGATGAGGACGATAGAACGACGGTTGATTGACTGGAAAGCGCGGGGACGGGCCGCGTCCGCCCCCCGCATGGCTTCAGTCCCGCCACCAGCCGATCGGTGACGGGACCTGGAACACCAATTAGTGGTGCGGCGCTTCCTTACCGGCTCTCGCCGAGCAGCGCGCGGATGCGCGCGTCGGTGGGGGGGTGGCTGCTGAACAGCGCGGACAGGCCGCCGCCGGTAAACGGCTGCACGATGAACATGTGCGCCGTCGCCGGGTTGGCATCGAGCGGCACGTGCTTTGAGACCGCCTCGATCTTACGCAGCGCCTGAGCCAGCCCATACGGATTGCCGGCGATCTCGGCACCGCCGGCATCGGCCGCGAATTCGCGGGACCGGGAAATCGCCATTTGAATCAAACATCGCCGCGATCGGCGCCAGGATCATCATCGCCAGCAACACGATCGGGTTGCTGCCCTGCCGGTTGTCGTCACGGCCGCCGCCGAAGAACATGGCCATGCGCGCGACCATCATGATCGCCGCCGCCAGGGTCGCGGCCACCGAACTAGTCAAAATGTCGCGATGCCGTACGTGGGCGAGCTCGTGCGCAATCACGCCTTCGAGCTCCGGCTCCGTCAATACCTGGAGAATGCCCTCAGTCGCCGCCACCGCGGCATGCGACGGATTCCGCCCGGTCGCGAATGCATTCGGGGACGGGTCGGGGATGATGTAGACCTTCGGCATCGGCAGGCCGGCCCTGACCGTGAGCCGCTGGACGATCCCGTAGAGGCGATTGTCGGGTCCCACCTCTCGCGCGTGGTACATGCGCAGGACAATCTTGTCTGAGAACCAGTACGAGCCCAGGTTCATCACCGCGGCAAAAAGAAACGCGATCATCAGGCCGCTGGACCCGCCGAGCAGTTCGCCGAGGCCGAGCAACACGGCGCTGAGGAGGCCAAGAAGAAGAGCCGTCTTCAATCCGTTCGCCATATGGTCACCTTATGCATCCGGATGAACCGGACGCCCTGCGTGTATTCGAACCGCGGCAATGAGGCCGCGAGAATCTGCCATGCGCACGTGCCGTGCTGTGCATGGGCGCCGATGCCCTCATTGGGCCAAGGCCCTCTGTGAAGGAACACCCAGCGCGCCGGTGGTATTCCCCGGTGCGCGGCGGCCGGCGCCCGTTCGAGCGGGGGCACCACCACCGCGCGTCGCCGCGCAAAGGCTCCGCCACGAAGCGTCTCAGCGGGTCGGGTCAGGGGCGCATCGGCTGAGTTGGGCGTCCGCGCCGGCCATTTCCGGGTCAACGGACACCCGCGCCCGTGAAGGGGGCGGTGCCGTAAAAGACCGTTCGACTGGCATCCGCATCCTTATAATGACCATATGCTCCAGAGGCTGGCGCTCCGCACGGACGGCAGGTTTCCATTCGCGTGTTGCGCGCATGTTCTTGCGGTCCTGGCGGCCGTTGGCACGGTCGCGTCCTGGGACACGGCTGCCGCACAGACCCCGGCGCCCTTTCCGCGGCCCGGTCAGCAGCAGCAACAGCCCGTTTCGCGGCCGTTGCCGCCAACCGCCGCGCCGGCAGTGGCCCAGCCCGCAACGTCGGCCCAGCCAGGGGACCCGACCGAAGCGACCTTGGGCGCGCCGATTTATCCGGGCGCACAGTTCATTGCCTCGTACGACGCAGGAACCGGGCAGCGCTACTACCTTTTCGGGACCGTGACCGACTTCTCGCAAATCGTGACCTACTACCGGACCTTGCTGAAACAGAAGGGGGACCTGATTTTCGAGGACCCGCCGATTCAGATGTTCGACCTCGCGAAATTCAAGGAAGAGACGATGGCGTTTCCTCCGAGCGTGACCGTGAAGGATTACACTCGGGGAGGATCGGACGGATATTTGAATCCAAAGCCTGGCGCGGCGCCGGCGCGGTTCAAGACCGTCATCCAGATCGTCCCTGGGCCCCCCGCCACCGCGGTGCCGAAGTAGGTCGCAGGGCCTCGAAGACCGGAGGGGTGAGGGCTGACGGGCGCGCCGGCTGGTCCTTACAGAAGTGTCCCGGAACGTCACGGATTGACGGTTGAATCTCCTCGTCGCGGCGAAACCCTCGCAATTCCGCGTGGGTGCTCCGGCCCCGCACTTGCAGCGTCAGATCGGCCAAGCCATGGAATTCAGTGCCTACGCGGCGAAAGAAACGTCCGCACTGATCGAGCGTGTCGTCACCGACTCGTCGCAGGCGGCCCTGCAGCGTGTTGAAGCGCTGCGTGCGGCCATTGACGGCGCGTCCAAGGCCCTCGAAGCCGCTCTGGCGGAGGCGCCAGACACCGCGACCCAAGTCGCCGATCTCGTTACCCGGCTGACCAAGGCGGCGACGACGGACGGGGACGCCAGACTCAAGCGTCTCTCATCGGAAGCGCGCAAAATCACCGAGACCCTCCGCGCCGACCTCGAAGAACAAATCAAAGAGAAAGAAGAGCTCGCGGCGACGCTTGCGGAGACGCAAACGGAGGCCGGGTCGGTCCGCGCCGACTTCGAGGCTGCCCAGCAGGAAGCGGAGCAGGCGCGTCAGCAGTTGGCGGAAGCGATCGCGGCGCAGCAGGCGCTCGACGCCGCGCGGGCCGAAGCGATCGCGGCGAGCGACGAAGAAGCCACTGCTCGCGCGATCGCCGAAGCGGAGCTGCTGGAGCTTCGCGGTCAGCTCGAAGCCGCGGAGGCCGCGGCCGAAGCGAATCTGCTGGAAGCCCGCGCTCAGCTGGAGGCGGCGCAGGCCGCCGCTGAAGCGGAGGTGCTGCGCATCGGCAGTCAGCTCGAGGCGGTGCAGAACGCGGCCGAAGCGGAGGTGCTGGAGGTTCGCGGTCAGCTCGAGGCGGCGCAATCGGCGGCCGACGCGAACGTGCTGCAGATTCGCGAACAGCTCGAAGCGGCGCAGGCGACTGCCGCTTCGGTGCAAGAGGCTCGCAGTCAGCTCGAGGCGGCACAGGCGGCGGCCGAAGCGGAGGTGCGACAGGTTCGCGGTCAACTCGATGCCGCGCGATCGGGGGCCGAAGCGAAGCTCCTGGAGGCTGGCGGCCTCCTCGACGAAGCGCGCGCGGCGGCCGAGGCGAAGCTTCTCGAGATGCACGAGCAGCTGGAAGGGACGCGCGCGGAGGCCGCCCGTGCTGTCGCGGCCGCCGAAGAGCAGGCGCATGCGAGAGCCACCGCCGAGGCCGACCTTCAGGCGTTGCTGAACCAGCTCGAGGCGACCCGGGCGGACGCGGCTCGGGCGCTTGCCGCCGGTGATCAGGAAGCGGGCGCGCGGGCGGCGGTGGAAGGCGAGCTGCAGGGTCTGCGCAGTCAGCTCGAAGCTGCTCGGGCGGAATCGGCGCGCGCCGCGACGCTCCTCGACGGAGCGGTTTCGGACAAGGAAAAACTCGCCGCCGCCCTGGGTGCCGCGAAAAGCGCCGCGGCGGCCGCGGACGGGAAGGTCAGCGCCGCCTCCACGCGACTGAAGACGACCACGGCGCGCCTGCAGGCCCTCGAGCACGAACGGGAAGAAAGCGCGATGGCGCTCGCGGATCTCGAGGAACGCGTGCGGGTGGCGGAGTCCGAAGGCGGATCCTCAGCCGCCCTGCCGGTGATGGACAACCTGCTGCGCGGCCTCGAAGCGCTGTCGGCGGCCGGGACAATCGACGACGTCCTGACCACGCTCATCGAGCAGCTCGCCGGGGAGTTCGCCCGGGTCGCCCTGTTCAAGGTGAAGGGGAATCGTCTCGAAGGGGCCCATCAGATCGGCTTCGCGCTGACCAACGACATCGGCAAGGTGATGATGCCCCTGGCGATGGACTCGGTCCTCACCCGCGCCGTGACGTCCGGCCGGACCGAACGCGTCAGCGGCGACGACCTCCTCACCGCGAGCGGCCTGCCGTTCGGCGGATCGCCCGCGTGGGCGGTGGCGGCGCCGATCGTGGTGGACGGGGAATCACTCGCGGTCGTCTATGCGGACGATTCCGGGCAGGCGCGGCCGGACCGCCTTGCCGGCGCCGAGGACCTGAGCGTCAAGTTCGCGGACGCGATGCGCCAGCACGCGGTCGCGCTGCTGACGCGGCTGACCCGCGAACTGAAATCGCAGGCCGAACTGCGGGCATATGCTGGCTCGCTCTTCGATGAAGTCGAGCACATGTACCGGGCGGACGAAGCGGCGGGAAAGACCGGGGACGAGCTGGTCAGCCGGCTGCACGCCAATCTCGATTACGCGCGCAGCATCTTCGCGAATCGAACGGCCTACGAGTCTCCCGTCGCGGCCGGCCTTCTCGAGGCCGAGTTGACCGGCATGCTCGATCTGCACCGCGAGAGCGGATTCGGCCGTGACCTCGCGACTGTCAGCTCGTGGGACGCCGACGGAAAGGCGTCAGCCGCGCCGCGCGCGGCCACGGCGTCATGACGAAGCTGCAAACAACGTAGACCCCTAAGACTTCTTCAGGTAAATCGCGCTTCCGCGTTCGCGGAATTCGCGGGACTTTTCTTCCATCCCCAGAGCCGCCGCCTCCGCCTCGGCCATCGTGCGGACCTGCTGCGTGAGCTCCATCGAGCAGAACTTCGGTCCGCACATCGAACAGAAGTGCGCGACCTTGGCGCCATCGGCGGGAAGCGTGGCGTCGTGATACGCCCGGGCGGTCACGGGATCGAGCGCCAGATTGAACTGGTCCTCCCAGCGGAATTCGAACCGCGCCTTCGACAGGGCATCGTCCCACGCCTGCGCGCGCGGGTGCCCTTTTGCGAGATCCGCGGCATGCGCGGCGATCTTGTAGGCGATCACTCCGGCCTTGACGTCCTGCCGATCGGGCAGCCCGAGATGTTCTTTCGGCGTGACGTAGCAGAGCATCGCAGTGCCATACCAGCCGATCTGCGCCGCCCCGATCGCCGAGGTAATGTGGTCGTAGCCTGGAGCGATGTCGGTGGTCAGCGGTCCGAGCGTGTAGAACGGCGCCTCGCCGCACCATTCGAGCTGCTTCTCCATGTTCTCTTTGATGAGATGCATGGGCACGTGCCCCGGCCCCTCGTTCATCACCTGCACGTCGTATTCCCAGGCAATCCGAGTCAGCTCGCCCTGGGTCTTCAGCTCCGCGAACTGCGCCTCGTCATTGGCGTCGGCGATCGAGCCCGGGCGCAGGCCGTCGCCGAGCGAGAACGAGACGTCGTAGGCGCGCATGATCTCGCAGATTTCCCGGAAGTGCGTGTAGGTGAAGTTTTCCTGGTGATGGGCGAGACACCACTTGGCGAGGATCGATCCGCCCCGTGAGACGATGCCGGTCAGGCGCCGCGCGGTCATCGGAATGTAGCGCAGCAGCACGCCGGCGTGGACCGTGAAATAGTCCACACCCTGCTCCGCCTGCTCGATCAGCGTGTCGCGGTAGATGTCCCAGGTCAGGTCCTCTGGACGGCCGCCGACTTTCTCGAGCGCCTGGTAGATCGGGACGGTGCCGATCGGCA